>JBBSAN010000803.1:0-3603 GCA_038252265.1 Chloroflexia bacterium | reverse complement strand
GGTCGTCGCTGCCCGCCAGCCGGGCGTGGACCACCTGCGCGGCCACCGGCACATCATCGAGCAGCACCTGCTGGGTCTCGCCCGGCGGCAGGGTCAGCGTGCGCCCGGCCCAGGCCTGCCCGTCCAATTCGATATCGAGGCGGCGGCTGACTTCCGTGTCACTCTGGTTGATCACCTGGGCGAAGAGCGATACCGTGCCGACGTTGCGGCGCAGCGCGAGGGCGACGATCCCCTGGTTTTCGCCGCGCTGCCCGACCCCGCTAAAGACGACCCGCCCGGCGATGGTCGGCAGGTCGCGCCGGGGGTCGGGGAAGCGGCCATCGGAGAAGATGTTGACCTCCGAGTCGGGGTCGGCGGCGGCGAGGGCGGCGGCGAGGGTCAGCGCTTCGCCTAAATCGGTGGGGCTGGCCTGGGGCTGAAGGCTGTTGATCGCCCGGCGAATGGCCGCCCGGTCGGTGCTGGTCGCCAGCACCACCCGCGCCTGGGCCGCGCTGGCGATCACGGCGGCCTGCCCGTTCTCCGGCAACTGGTCCACTCGCGCCAGGGCCAGCCGCTTGGCATCGTCCAGGCGGATGCCACCGCGCTCCCCGTCCTGCGCCGCCATGCTGGCCGAGGTATCGAGAATGAGCACCAGATTGCGCCCGCCCGGCCCGCCGCTGGGCGACCAGGGCCGCGCCAGCGCCAGGATCAACGCCCCGACGATCAGCAGTTGCAGGAGCAAGAGCAGGTTGGTCCGCAGCTTTTGCCAGGGGGCGTTCGCCTCCCGGTCGCGCAGCAGCGACTCCCACAGCGTCAGGCTGGACACCGTCGTCTCCGGTCGCCGCAGGCGCAGCAAATAGAAGGCGGCAATCACCGCCAGCAACGGTACGAACAGCAGGGCCAGGGGGGCGAGTAGTCCCATAGTTGCAAGTTGCGAGTTGCGAGTTGCGAGTTGCGAGTAAGCTCCGCGTTACTCCGTAATAGGCTATTCCTCTCTATTGCACAAGAGCAAAAGAGGGGAGTGGGATTGATACAGAGACGAAGCAATAGCAAGTCAAGACGGCTCCATAAGACTCAGGAGGCGAGTCTCCAGACTACGATGCCTTACCTGCCCACTTGGCACACGCGCCAGCCATACCCTTAGCCAGAGATTGAAACCGTCCGCGCCAGCTACGGGACAGCGGCTCAAACACCTCATGTATCGTTTTCACCTGCGTCTCGCTCAAGACAGCAACAAGCAGGAACTTGCCATTACCTAATTCAGTGACTTGAACCAACGTTTCAGCGGGTTTAGCCATCGTTTCATCTCTCCTTACACTACACTATTATGGAATTTGGTAGCGGGGTATAGAGAGCACTGATGCTGCTTCCTGTCTCAGCGATCTGGAAAGCTGCCCACTGACCACTCGTCAGCGCTTCTCTTCCGGCGGGGTTTCGTCGAGTAGGGAGGTGAGGATGGCATCCGGGCTGATGCCTTCGGCCTCGCCGTCGAAGTTCAGGATCAGACGGTGGCGCAGCGCGGGCAGGGCGGCAGCGCGGATGTCTTTAAAGGCCACATTGTAGCGCCCGTCGAGCAGGGCCATGATCTTCCCGGCGATGATCATCGTCTGGAGGGCACGAGGGCTGCCGCCGTAGCGCACGTATTTGCGGACCAGGGGCACGGCTTCCTGCGCTTCGGGGTGGGTGGCCCGCAAGAGGCGCACGGCATAGGCTGTCACATGGCTGGCGACGGGCGTCTGGCGGGCCAGCGCCTGCATCCGCACGATCTCGTCGCCGCTGACCACCTTATGCACATCGGCCACGAGGCCACTGGTCGTGCGGTCAGAGATGGCGATCAGGTCTTCGGCGCTGGGGAACTCGACGTTCAGCTTGAAGAAAAAGCGGTCCAGTTGGGCTTCGGGCAGCGGGTAGGTGCCTTCCATTTCGAGCGGGTTCTGGGTCGCCAGGACGAAGAACGGCGGAGGCAGCTTGTGGATCTGGCGGGCCACCGAGACGGTCTGCTCCTGCATCGCTTCCAGCAGGGCCGATTGGGTCTTGGGCGTGGCCCGGTTGATCTCGTCGGCCAGCACGAGGTTGGCGAAGATCGGCCCGCTCTGAAACTGGAACTGGCGGTGGCCGTTCTCGTCCTCCGAGATGATGTTGGTGCCGATGATGTCGGCGGGCATCAGGTCGGGGGTGAACTGGATGCGGCTGAAGCTGCAATCGATCACCTGGGCCAGGGTCCGCACCAGCAGGGTCTTGCCCAGCCCCGGCACGCCTTCCAGCAGCGTGTGGCCCCCGCCCAGCAGGGTGACCAGCACCTGGTGGATCAGCCCGCGCTGCCCCACGATGACCTTACTCACTTCCTCCTGGATGCGCGTGGCCCCCAGCCGGAACTGGTCCGCCGACATCGGGCCGTCGGTGGGCGCGGCAGTGGCCGGGGTGGTCGCGGTCGTTACCATGTAGAAAACTCCTTAGTGAAGTGATGAGGGATGAGTGATGAGTGATGAGTGATGAGGGTGAACCTAGTATCTCATCGCTCATCGCTCATTGCTCATTGCTCGTTCAAGGTTCGAGGGAACTGAAATAATCGCGGACATACTGCTTGGCGTCCGGGGGGAGGGCGCTGCGATCCAGCGCCGACGCGGCGGAGTCACCGTACTGGCCGATCACATTCTGATAGGGCGTGCTGACCCCCGGCTTGAGGCCCGGCCCGGTTCGCACCACGGTGTTGGCGCTGTCGGTCGTGCCGCCCCCGCCGCCGCTGTCACTGGGAATAGTGTCCTGCGGGCCGGTGCTGGTGCCGCTGGGGCGCGTCCCGGCTTCGGGCACATAGACCCGTTCCGGGCCGCTGGCCTCGTTGGGGCCGCTCGGCGTCGGGGCCGCGCCTGCGCCCTGACCGCTGTCGTTGCCGCTGCCGTTGCGCGTGCCCGCGCTGTTGCCCCCGGTGTTCGCCGCCCCCGCCCCGCCGCTGCTCTGTGCGCCCGCTGCCGGGCCAGTCTGCCCGGCCTGATCAGCAGCGGGGCCAGCCCCGCCCTGGGTACCCTGCCCGCTTTGCGCGGCCTGCCCGGCCCCAGGGGTGCCCGCCGCGCCACCGCCCGCCCCGGCGGTGGTGGCCCCGGCCTGCCCCGGTTGACCGCCGGGCCGTCCCAGCCCGCGCAGCCGATCCTGGGCGTTGGTCGCGGCGGTCGCGTCTAACCCCGCCTGGGCCACGGTCGTCCGGCTCTGGGCCAGTTGCGAGATGGCCCCGGTGAGTGTATCGGTGGCGATCTGCGCCGTATCGGCCTGGCGCAAGGCGGCGGCGGCAGCCTTCAGCGCCGCCTGGGCAGCTTCGGCATCGCCTTTCCGCAGCGCGGCGGCGGCAGCCTTCAGTTGGGTGGCAGCGGCGGGATCGGAGCCGGCCAGGCTGGTGGCAGCCCGCTCCAGGCTCCCGGCGGCGACAAAGACATCGTTAACCGTCGAGGGGTTGCCCAGCAGTTCCGCTGCGGCATCGGCCAGGGTGGTGGCATCCTGTGCCGCCTTCTGCAATTCGCTGGCTTTGGCGCGGGCAGGGTCATCGGTGCGGAAGTTGCCGGGCAGGTTTGGGGGGATAAAAAGCGGTAGTTAGGTAGAGCAAACCTCTGAACAACAATCACGCCGCTTAAT
>JBBSAN010000802.1:0-3607 GCA_038252265.1 Chloroflexia bacterium | reverse complement strand
TGGGGGTTGGGGGTTGGGGATTGGGGGTTGGCAGGGAAGGCGAAATCGGTGGCGTCGGCAGTCGGCGGGGCGCTCGTGGTCGTGTCGATCAACTCGGCGGACTCGAAGGCATCCCAACCGAGCGCGGGCGGGGTGAAGCTCATCGCCCCTTGCACTCCGCGCAGGTGGGGAGCCAGGGCATCCTCGGTGTCGTCCGTCGGGGCGTAATGGGTGCCATTCCCCGACGTTGAGGAGGCGGGCGGCGACGAGGCTGTAGAAGAGGTGGTGGCCGCCTCGCCCGGATCGGGCAGCTTCCAGCCCTCGGCGCTCCGGGTGCCAAAAGAGGGCACGGGGCTGTGGGCGGCCAGCGCTTCGCGCACCGCCCGTTGCACGGCCATGAACACCTGCCGGTCGTGGCGGAACTTGACCTCGCTCTTGGTTGGGTGGACGTTGGCATCGACGGCGGCGGGGTCCACCTGCACATTCAGCACAGCCAGCGGGTGGCGGTTGACCATCAAGAGGCTGTGATATGCTTCTTCCAGGGCGAAGGTCAGCATCCGGCTGCCGATGGCCCGCCCGTTGACAAAGAAGTGCTGGGCCTGGCGGTTGGTGCGGCTGATCGCAGGCGGGCTGACGTAGCCCCAGACCTGCACCGGCCCATCCGCCGGAGCGTCCTTCTTCGCCTGGGGCGGCGGGGCGCGGCGCGGCCCGGCCAGCGCGTCGGGGTCGATCCAGTCGGCAAAGGGATCGTCGCTGAGGGCCGGTTCGCTGGCGGGCAGCACGCCCACCGGCAGCATGGCGCGGGCGATATCGGCCCCGTAGACCTCGCGGATCGCGTCGCGCAGTTCGCCCGTGCCCGGCGACGCGAAGACCTCTTTGTTGTCGCTAACCAGGACAAAGCGCAACGCGGGGTAAGCCAGGGCGTACTCCTGCACCAGCCCGGTCACATGGGCGGTCTCGGCGGCGGCGGTCTTGAGGAACTTCAGCCGGGCGGGCACGTTGTAGAATAAGTCCCGCACGGCGATGATCGTGCCCTGCGGCAGGCCCTTCGGGGTCAGCGCGCTGGGTTCGCCCCCGGCCACGGTCATCTCGCTGCCCATCGAGTCCGCCGCCCGGCGCGTGCTCAGCGTCACCCGCGCCACGGCAGAGATGCTAGCCAGCGCCTCGCCGCGAAAGCCCAGCGTGTAGAGGGCGAACAGATCTTCGGCGGTGCGGATCTTCGAGGTGGCATGGCGCAGGAAGGCCAGGGGGATTTCTTCGGGCGGGATGCCGCCGCCGTTGTCGCTGATCCGGATCAGCGCCTTGCCGCCCTCGCGGATCTCCACCCGCACCTCGGTCGCCCCGGCGTCAATCGCGTTGTCCATCAACTCTTTGACCACGGACGCCGGGCGCTCCACCACCTCACCCGCCGCGATCTTGGCCGCCACCTGCGGGTCCAATACCTGAATTGGCATACCCCTAAGCTCCCCTCTACAATCCGCCGCGCACTCTTCTCATCTCTATCTCCCCACGCCTGCCAAAAGCGGCTGATCAGCACAATTGTACCACAAAGTGGTGCGTTCGGCCAACGCCAAATCGCCCCATCTGACCTATTGACACCCCGCCAAATCGGTGCTATGATAATCCTAGACTGGTTTGCAATACAAACCTCTTTAGCTGGAGATGGTGATGAACTCGATCCAAACGCTCATGCTGCGCGCCCGCCGCTACTGGTTTGTGGACGGCATCTGGGAAAGCAGCCTAGGGCTGGTGTTTTTGGCAAATGGTATGGCCTTCCTGATGCTCATTGTCATGCCGAACACTTTTATCTATCCCCTGGTGCTCATACTCCTGCTCAGCGGCATTGCCGGACCTTTCCTTATCCGGCGGTTGAAGGCGAGTATCACCTATCCCCGAACCGGGTATGCCGGTTCCCAACCGCCACTCAGCCCCGGCGTGCGAAGAGGAGTCCTCCTTGTGCAGGTAGTAGGAGTGGCATTTGGCTGGCTGACTATACCAGCAGCTATTTTCCTTCCCCGTTTAACCGCAGGGCAACCAGAGTTTAGAGCCGCCATAAATATGATCCCGCTATTCGTTGGAATGATCCTACCCTTTGTGGCAGGTGTAACCCTGGCAGGCATCCTTTTTTCCTGGGGGCGTGCGTACAGGATAGAGCGTTTCTATCCGCTGGCGGCCTTCTCAGCTTTGTTGGGTACAGGGCTTTCCTTGTCAGCCACAGTCAACGGATTTCATCTGTCAAGCGATATACTCGGGCCACTCCTTAATGTGGGCCGGTTTTGGGGCGATATGTTCTCATCACTCTTTAATCTGGTCATCTATTTCACCCTCATGGGCCTGGCCCTGCTTGGCTCCGGCCTGATCGCCTTCCGCGCCTACCTGCGCCAGCACCCTGCCCCGATGGAGGAAGCCCGATGACCAACGATTTCCGCACATGGACCAATGTGGACCGGGTGATCCACGAACCGGCCCGGCTGATGATCGTCGCCATTCTTTATGCGGTGGACAGCGCCGACTTCCTCTACCTGCTGCGCGAGACGGGGTTGACCAAGGGCAACCTGTCGGCGCACCTGTCGCGGCTGGAAGAGGCGGGCTACGTCGAGATCGAGAAGCGCTTTCGGGGCAAGATCCCGCAGACGCTGGTCCGGCTGACCGGGACCGGACGGGCCGCCTTTCAAGCCTATCACGAGCAGCTAAAGCAGATCGTGGAGCACATGCCGGTGGACGACACGATCCACGTGCCCGGCACCGCCTCTGCGCCCGCTACGGGGTAGCCGGCAAGCGCGTCGGCGTGGGCGAGGCAACGGGGGTCGGGATCGCCGCTACCCCCGGTAGCAGCGGGGGCGGGATCGTGGGCGAGGCACTGGGCAGGGTCGGGGATGCGGTGGGCAGCGCTGTGGGCAGCGGAGTCGGCGTGGGGAGCGGCGCAAGCGTCACGGTCACCCGCTGGGGGGTGAAATCGATCACCCGCGTGCCGGACGGGCTGACCACATTGGCGGCGGTCAGTTCCACCTCAAAGGTGCCCGGCGCCTGGCCGGTAAGGTCAATCGTCACGCTAAAGCTATTCGGGTCGATATCTTGCAGTGCGGCGAACGGGCCGCTGATGCGTACCTCCACCCGGTCAGGGTTAAGCAACGCCTCCAACCCGGTCCCCAGGCCGATGGAGCGGATCCGCACCGATTGGGTCAAGCGGGTGGTGAGTTCTTCGACCGAGATGCGTACCTTGACCGTCTCCGGCTGGCCCGGCGACAGCACGACCCCCGTGGGCAACTGCACGGCGATCTGGCTGCTCACGCTCTGGGTCACCCCGGCCAGCGACACCGGCGCGGTGTTCAGCACGCTCAGCCCGGCCAGCAATTCGGGTGCCCCCTGGACGGTCAGCGTGGTTGGATCGATGCTGATATCGGTCACGCCGAAGCCGACCGCCGGTTCGCCCTCCAGCGGCACATGCAGCGCCAGCGTCTTATAATCCAGTTGTTGCTGGATCGGCGCGGTGATCTTGACTAGCTCCGGGTCGAAGGTCAGGCCGCTGATCGGTTGACCGGCCACGTCCAGAGCACGCGGGCGGACCTGACCCGCCTGGACGGTCTGCTTGCCCTCGACATCGATCTCGGCCACCACGCTGACCACG
>JBBSAN010000801.1:0-3621 GCA_038252265.1 Chloroflexia bacterium | reverse complement strand
CGGGCCATCATCACCAACCGCGCCCTGGAACCGCTGGGGCACTATTTCGCCCGGCAAATCGAGTTGGGGCACGTCCGTCCGGACCCGCCGGAATATATCACCCAGGTGTTTATCGGCATGTTGATCGGCTTCATCTTGCGCCGCGAGATCTTGCAGGAGCCGATCAGCCAGACCTGGCCGGTAGCCGACTACGTGGACCACGCCGTGCAACTGTTCCTGCACGGGGTGCTGCTGGACCCCGGCGCACATCCCGTCCCGCCCGCCACTATCCCCACAGTGGTCCCGTCCCCTGCCGCCCGGCGCGCTAAACGGATCGAGTTGACTGACGAGGACTGAGCAACGAGCAGCGAGTAATGAGCAATGAGCAATGAGCAATGAGGGATCAGGGCTGAGGGATCAGAAGGCAAACACCCACCCCCCACCCCCAACCCCCAGCGGAGGGAACGATGAGCACGAACAACGGGCAGGGCGCGCCGGTGGTCGAAACCGCCGGGCTGGTGAAGCAGTTCGGCGCGGTGCGGGCGCTAGATGGGCTGGACGTGACGATCCCCGGTGGGATCATCTATGGGCTGCTGGGGCCGAACGGGTCGGGCAAGACGACGCTGATCCGGGCGCTGGTCGGTCTGGTCCGGCCCGATGCGGGCACGGTGCGCGTGCTGGGGCATCCGATGCCCGCATCGGGCGCAGCCGCCCGCCCCCAGATCGGCTACATGACCCAGGCACCCGCGCTCTACAGCGACCTGAGCGTGGCCGAAAATCTGGACTTCTTCGCCCGCGTGTTCGGACTGAACGAGGCCGGGGCACGCAAAGCCCGCATCCAGGAAGTGCTGCAACTGGTGGAACTGGACACCCGCGCCCGCGACCCGGTCGCTAATCTCAGCGGCGGGATGCGCCAGCGGGTGTCGCTGGCCTGCGCGCTGGTCCACCGCCCGCGCCTCCTCTTGCTGGATGAGCCGACCGTCGGCGTGGACCCGCAACTGCGCCAGGCGTTCTGGACCTACTTCCGCACCCTGGTGGACAGCGGCGTGACCATCGTCGTGTCGAGCCATGTCATGGACGAGGCCGAGCGCTGCGACCGGTTGGGCCTGATCCGGGCGGGCAAGCTGCTGGCCGAGGGCACCGCCACGAGCCTGCGCGCCCAGACCGGGCAGACCACGCTGGAAGCCGCCTTCCTGGTGCTGGCCGGCGTGGTGCCGCCCTCCGAAGCGGCAGCAGAGGCCGAAGAAGCGCCCCTGTCGATGAATGTGTAACCCGCCAGGCCGGGGAGGGATGCGGCGATGGACGAAAGTGGGATGATGGAGCAACTGAGCCGCGCCCAGGAACGCGCTGTCCTGGGAGACCGTGACGGGGCGCGGGCGCTGTACGCGGACCTGTGGGCCGCGACGGGCGACGACGCCGACCCCTATTGGGCCTGCGTCGTCGCCCACTTCATGGCCCACGCTCAGGACACACCGGAAGCCCAGCTTAGCTGGCACCTGCGCGCCCTCCAGGCCGCCGAAGCCGTGGACGATGAGCGGGTCCGCGCCTTCTACCCCTCCCTCCAGGCCAACCTGGCCGAAGTCTACCTGCGCCTGGACGACCGACCGCCCGCCCGCCACCACCTCGCCCAGGCCCGCGCCGTCGCGCAAACGCTACCCGATGACGGCTACGGGCGCATGATCCGGCGGTTGATCGCCCGCCTTACCCAGACCCTTGATCCCGATAGCGCACCGGGCACCACACCCGATGGACCGGAGACCATACCCTCGCAGGCTTGAAGGAGTTGTCGTATGAACCCTGCCCGTGTCATTGCCCTTGCTCGCCGCATTGTGCAACAGTTCCGCCGCGACCACCGCACCCTCGCGCTGCTGTTCGTGGCTCCGATCATTATTCTCGCGCTGCTCGGCTATCTTCTGCGTTCGCAGGAAACGAGCACATTGCGCCTGGGCGTTCTCAACAACGACACCCCGGTGGCCGGGCTGGGCTTCAGCGCCGCAGGCCGGTTGATCGACCAACTGAAGACCAGCGACCGGCTGGCGGTGCAGGTGCTCCCCGGCGACCTGGGCAGCGTGCGCGAGGCCGTGCGCCGGGGCGACGTGGACGCCGCCCTCATTTTCCCGGCCTCGTTTACCACCGATCTGCTGGCCCGCAAGCCGATCTCGATTGAACTGGTGCTAGAAGGGGCTAACCCGGCCAAGACCGGCAGCGCCCTGCCGCTGATCCAGGGCGCGCTGCTGGGGGCGGCGCTACAGCTCCAGGGGAGTATCCCCGGCGGCACCCCGCCGCCCAACCTCCAGATCAAGCCCGACCTGATCTATGGCAGCATCGATCTGACGCCGCTCGACTACCTCGCCCCGGTGCTGATCGCCTTCTTCGCCTTCTTCCTGATCTTCTTGCTCACCTGTGTCTCGTTCCTGCGCGAACGGACGCTAGGCACGATGGAGCGGCTGGCCGCCTCCCCGATGACACGGGGCGAGATCGTGGTCGGCTATATGCTCGGCTTCGGGCTATTCGCGCTGCTGCAATCGCTCATTATCGTCCTGTTCACCGCCTATGTCTTGCAGGTCCGCTATACCGGCAACCTCTTGTGGGTGTTCCTGGTGACGCTGATCCTGGCGCTGGGCGCGGTCAACCTGGGTATCTTTCTCTCCAGCTTTGCCCGCACCGAGCTACAGGCGGTGCAGTTCATCCCGCTAGTCATTGTGCCGCAGGGGCTGTTGAGCGGGCTGTTCTGGCCGGTCAAGGACATGCCCGACTGGCTCCAGGTGGTTTCCGGTCTAATGCCCATGACCTACGCCAACCAGGCGCTGACCGATATCATGATCCGCAACCAGGGGCTGGCCGAGGTCTTCCCCCAACTTCTGGTGTTGTTGCTGTTCGCCGCGCTGATGGTGGCCGTCGCCGCCCTGACCTTACGGCGGGAAGTGGCCTGAACCGGGGCATCCATTAGAAAGGACGCGACGATGGCGGTCAATGTCAACGCCGAACACGAAAGCAAACCCACCCCCCGCGCCCATACCCCGATGCGGGATGTCACCCGCACCGCCTGTTGCATCGTCGGGGGCGGACCGGCGGGGGCGATCCTGGCCCTGCTGCTGGCCCGCAAGGGCGTAAATGTGACCTTGCTGGAAAAGCACGCCGATTTCGACCGCGACTTTCGCGGCGACACGATCCACCCCGGCATCATGGAAGTGCTGGACCAGATCGGGCTGGCCGACCGGCTGCTTGCCTTGCCCCACACCGAGTTGCGGACGATGGTCGCCCGCGCCAACGGCGCAGAAATCCCGGTGGCCGACTTCCGCCTGCTGCACAACAAGTTCCCGTTCATCAATTTCATGCCCCAGGTTGAGTTCCTCGACTTCATTGTCGCCGAAGCCCGCCGCTATCCCGCCTTCCATCTGGTGATGAATGCCAACGTGCAGGAGTTGATCGAGCGGGACGGCATCGTGCGCGGCGTGCGCTACCAGGGGTTGGACGGATGGCACGAGGTGCGGGCGCTGCTGACCGTGGGGGCCGACGGGCGCTTCTCGCGGGTCCGCCATCTGGTCGGCGTCGAACCGCAAGAAACGTCCTCGCCGATTGACGTGATCTGGTTCCGCCTGCCGCGCAAGCCCGGCGATGGCGAGGGCGGGTTGGGCAATT
>JBBSAN010000800.1:0-3624 GCA_038252265.1 Chloroflexia bacterium | reverse complement strand
GTTCAACCCCGAATGGGCCAGGGTGCTGCCCGCCGCCTGGAATAACGCCAATGCCGGAATGCCCGCCGAGTGGCAACTCCGCTACCTGGCGAATATCGATCTGTTCGATGAGCGGCCCTGGATCCAGCAGAAGATCACGGCCCTCTATGCCTTGCGGCGCAAGGCCTTGCGCCGCGAGTTAGCGCAGTACAACCAGCAGTTCCATCTGTTTGAAAGCATTGGCCTGGACGACGACACGACGATTTACAACTGGAGCAAGCTGGCCGCAGGCGAGGATGCCTTCTCATTGTTCGAGAAGACAGGCATCGCCGGGGTGGATGGTCGCGCCTTTGGCTACAGCGACCGCTACATCCGCTTCTCCGTAGGCTTCAGCCCCGTGCCGCCCGAACTGCTCGCCACGCTGGACACCCCCTGATTCACCCGGTTTCCAATCCAATGGGCGCACCCAGGCAATAACTGAATAGCGCATCTGCTGGGCCGGCACGCATCAGGCCGCAGAGGACTTACCGGCAGCGATTATTACACGCCCGTCAGGCCCGACGCTTGAGGGTCACAATCGAGGAGGAATCGTGTGAGGCGACAACTACTGGTGGGGCTGTCTATCCTGCTCATCGTCATACCCATGCTAGCCACAGGTGCTTCCCGCACGTACGCCGACAAACCGGTCGGCGATACCACATTTTCGGAAACAGGCTTCACCGTCCCCGCCGTCTTCATGCAGTACTGGCAGGCGCACGGCGGCCTGGCGCTCTTCGGCTATCCGATTTCGGCGGCGCACATGGAAGGCGGCTTCCAGGTGCAGTACTTCGAGCGCAACCGCTTTGAATACCACCCGGAGAACAAAGGCACCGCCTTCGAGGTGCAACTGGGCCTGCTGGGCAGTGTGCTGACGGCGGATCGCCCGTTCTCCCGCGCCTCGCCGTTCATCGACACCCCCACCCGCCGCTATTTCGCCCAGACCGGGCACGCGCTGGGCGGCGTCTTCTATCAATACTGGAAGGCCCAGGGCGGGTTGGACCTGTTCGGCTACCCGATCTCCGAGGAATTGCTGGAGAACGGTTACACCGTCCAGTATTTTGAGCGCAACCGCTTTGAATATCACCCGGAGAACAAGGGCACCACCTTCGAAGTGCTGCTCGGCCTGCTGGGGCGCGACTATCTATCCCTGGTAAACAAGGGCGAAATCGCCACACCCGCCGCGAAAGATCCGGCCACCCCCGCCACACCGGGCACGCCCACCCCCACCGTAACGCCGGGCGGTGCCACCGCTGTGCCGAAGACCCCCAGCGCCACCGCCTCACCGACCAAGGTCGCCTGGGTCGCGCCCCCGGCCTGGCCGGAACGCACCTACGGCCCGCCGCCCGACTACCCGCCGGAGCCTGCGGGCCCCTTCCTAAAGGGGCCACAGGTAGGCTACGGCATTATCGTGGACATGTACTACAAGGATCACAACCGGATCTTGAACGCGGTGCAGGACGCCGGGTTCACCTGGGTCAAGCAGCAAGCGCAGTGGAAAGACATTGAAGGGCCACAGGGCAGCTACCAGTGGGGCGAACTGGACAACATCGTCCGCGACGTGAAAGCGCGGGGCCTGAACATCATGATCAGCATCGCCAAAGCGCCCGACTGGGCCACCGGGGGCAGGCAGGGCTTCCCGACCGACCCTGAGGACTTTGGCCGCTTCATGCGGGCGATGGCGAAGCACTACCAGGGGCAGGTCGGCGCATATGAACTGTGGAACGAGGAGAACCTGATCGGGGAAAGCGGCGAGATCAGCCCGGAGCGCTACTTCTACCTGCTCAAGGCGGGCTACCTCGGCGTCAAGGCGGGCGATTACAACGCTGTCGTCATCATGGGCGCGCTGACCCCCACCGGCATCCACGACCCCAACCTCGCCACCGAGGACACCGTCTTCCTCGATAGCCTCTATCGGATCAATGATGGCGAGATCCGCAACTACTTCGACGTGCTGGGGTCGCATCCCTACGGCTACAACAACCCGCCGGAGACGATGTGGCCCGACAACCCCAGCACCGCCCGCGAGTTCACCACCCACGGCCAGTTCTACTACCGCCGGGTGGAAAACCAGCGCCAGGTGATGGAGAATTTTGGCGAGTCGCAAAAGCAGATCTGGGTGACCGAATGGGGCTGGTGCAGCGACTACCGCCCCGACGGCTATAACGAATGCGCCCAGAACACGCTGGATGATCAGGCGGCCTACACCATCCGCGCCTACCAGATGAGCCGAGACAAGTACCCGTGGATGGGCGTCACCTTCCTCTGGAACCTGAACTTTAGCACCTTCCAGGACTGGTATACCGGCCCGGCGCACTTCAGCATCCTGAACGGCGACTGGTCCACCCGCCCGGTCTACGATGCGATCAAGAATTATATTCACGCCAACCCGTAACCAGGGGACCCGCCCCCGGTGAGAAGCTGTCTTGTGACCCCCACGCCGATCACAAGACAGCTTCTTTGTGAGGAGGCGATAGAGGAGACACGCATGATCGTGGATGATATCCTGGTCTTTGGCGGATCGGGCAGCCCGCAGTTGACGCGGAAAATCTGCGACTACTTGCAGATTCCGCCGGGGCTGAGCGAGGTGCTGCACTTTTCCGAAGGCAATCTCTTTGTGCGGATCCAGGAGAATGTGCGCGGGCGGCGGGTCTACTTGATCCAGTCCACGGCGTACCCGGCCAACGACAACTTTATGGAGTTGCTCTTCTGGATCGACGCCTTCCGCCGCGCCAGTGCCGAGTCGGTCACGGTGGTCATGCCCTACTTCAGCTATGCCAAGGGGGACAAAAAAGACGAGCCACGGGTCGCGATCCGGGCGCGGGTCTGTGCAGATGCGATAGAAGTCGCCGGGGCCAGCCGCGTGGTGACGATGGACCTCCATGCCCCCCAGATCCAGGGGTTTTTCCACATCCCGGTGGACGATCTCCAGGCGATGGCCCCGCTGTGCGAGGCGGTCCAGGGCCTCCAGTTGCCCAATCTGGTCGTGGTCTCGCCCGACACCGGGTTTGCCAAGAAAGCCCGGCGCTATGCCTCCTACCTGGGCGCACCCCTCGCTATCGCCGACAAAGAACGGGTCGGCCATAATGAGCAGGCCCATGTGCTGGAGATCATCGGCGAGGTGCGGGGCCGCACCGCGCTGATCGTGGACGACTTCACCATTTCCGGTGGCACCCTGGCGAGTGTGGCCGAGAAGCTGATCGAACGGGGGGCGACCTCCGTGGTCGCGGCACTGACCCACGGCGTGTTCGCCGCCGGCTCGATGGAGCGGATCATGGCTAGCCCGATCCAGCGGTTGCTGGTGACCGACACCGTCGAGACCCAGCCCGTGCCCCCTTGCGCCAAAATCGAGACAGTCTCGGTCGCCCCCTTATTTGGCGAGGCGATCCGGCGCATCCACAACCGCGAGAGCATCAGCGTCCTCTTCCCCAAGTAAGGCACCCTTCCCATCGGCGGGGATCTGCGGTATAAAGGGGATAGCGTAAGCTCAGATCGGGCAACAGGGCAGTGGCTGGTGACAGCCGGGGAGACAACGGCGATGACGATCCATACCAACGGGCATAGCGACACGGCCAGCGAGAGTGGCGGCTGGGGCTATAACGAGGTGCC
>JBBSAN010000799.1:0-3625 GCA_038252265.1 Chloroflexia bacterium | reverse complement strand
CGCGTCTGCCCGCGGCGTGGGGGGGGGTTGGGGGGGGTGGGGGGGGTGGGTTGGTGGGGGGTGGGGGTTGGGGGCGGGGGGCGGGGGGGCCGGGGGCCAGGTCATCCCGGACAGGGCTAACGACAACTCACAACTCGCAACTCGCAACTCGCAACTCGTCTACGACCCGGTATTGCTGGGGGCGACAGCGGCGGTGCTGGCGGCGCTGGTCGAGGGGGTGGCCGACCACCCGTTCTTCAACATCGAGTATTCGCATATGGTGGCCCTGTTCTGGCTCTGTGTGGCCCTGGCGCTGATCGCCCGGCGCGGGCTGTTAGAGGCGGGACGCACGGAGGAGCAAGCGAGCAGCGCGCCCGATAAACAACGTACCCAACCACCCAGGCTGTCGTCCCCTCCCCCGCTGTCATCCTGAGCGCAGCGAAGGATCTTCGTGGCGGTCTATAGTCCCTGGCGCGGCGATCGATCCGTCCCTGCGACGGATCGGCAGCCCAGCAGCTTGGGCATCTGGACAAGATCCTTCGCTGCGCTCAGGATGACAGCCTGGGTGGGCAGGGACCTGACCGACTGCACAGGATGACCGCCTGGGGTGAGCGTAAACCTGACCGGCGGTGCAGCATAGCAGGGACAACGGGCTAGAGCGCATCAAATAACCACACTTATCGTACATCAGGGAGGAACCAGACCCAATGGCCGAAGTGAACCTGAACGCGGTGGAGATCATGAAGATCCTGCCGCACCGGTACCCGTTCTTGTTGGTGGATCGGATCATCGAACTGGAGGAGGGCAAACGCTGCGTGGGCCTGAAGTGCGTGACGGCCAACGAGCCGCACTTCCAGGGCCATTTTGGCTTCAACCCGATCATGCCCGGCGTGCTGATCGTCGAGGCGCTGGCCCAGGTGGGCGCGGTAGCGGTGCTCAGTATGCCCGAATATCGCGGCAAGCTGGCCGTGTTCGCCGGGATCGACAAAGTCCGCTTCAAGCGGCTGGTGCAGCCCGGCGACGTGCTGCGGCTCGAAGTGACGATGACCAAGGCCCGTGGCCCCGTCGGCGTGGGCGAGGCCGTGGCGACCGTGGACGGCGATCTGGCCTGCCGGGGCGAGTTGATGTTTGCCTTCACCGATTGGCCGAGCGGCACGGGGATGGCACCGGCTGAGAGCAGCCCGGCTCCCGGCGCGTGAGCCAGATCTATCCCCTGCTACGCCATATTTTTGACGGGCGGCAGGCACCGGGACGGCCCCTGATCGGGCCGCCCCGGCGCGTGCTGGTGATCAAGCCCTGCTGCTTTGGCGACGTGCTGATGGCGACCCCGGCCTTGCTGGCGCTGGCGCGTGCCTGGCCGAGGGCGCGAGTCGATCTGGCGGTGGGCGCGTGGTCCCGGCCCGCCGTGGCCCACAACCCCCGGATCGGCGTGCTGATCAACAGCGACCCGCTGGGCACCGCGCCGCTCAAAACCGCCGCGCCGGGGGTGTGGCAACTGGCCGGGCGGCTGCGCGGGCGCTACGATGCGGCGCTGGTGCTCGACCGCTCGCCGGTCAGCGCCAGCGTGCCCTGGCTGGCCGGGATCCCCATCCGCGCCGGGCTGGACAGCGGCGGGCGCGGCTTCGCCCTCACCCATCGCGTCCCCTGCCCGCCCACCCGCCCCCGCCACGAGGCCGACTGGTACCTCGATGTGGTCGAAACCCTTACCGGCCCCCTCGACCGCGCCACCCTGCGCCTCGAATTCGTCCCCACCGGCGAGGGCGAAAAGAACGCGGCGCAATTACTGGCGGCCCTTCCCGCCGCTGCCGCGCCGATCCTCCAAAATCCAAAATCCAAAATCCAAAATCTCGTCGCGCTCCACGTCGGCGGCGGGGCCAACCCCGGGATGCGCCTGCCCGCCAAGCGCTGGGAACCGGCCCGCTGGGCCGAGGTGCTGGCCCGGCTGGGCGCGGCGGAGCCGGGGGTGCAGGTCGTCTTGCTGGGCGGCCCGGCGGACAAGGCAGGCGCCCAGGCGATCCGGGAGGCCCTGCCCCCGGCCATGCAAGCGCGCACCCACGATCTGGTGGGCCGCACCGACTGGGACACGCTGGGCGCCGTCATCGCCCGCTGCCGCCTCTTCCTCGGCCCCGACACCGGAGCGATGCACCTGGCCGTCGCCGTGGGCACCCCGGTTGTCGCCGTCTTCGGCCCCACCGACCCGCGCCGCTACGGCCCCTGGGACAAGGGCGGGCGCAGCCGCGCCGTCGGCGGCACCGACACCGGCGGCGACCTCGCCGCCCGCGCTGCCGCCCTCGCCACCCACCCCTACCACACCTCCGTCACCGTGGACGAAGTCTGGCAAGCCGTGCGCGAAGTGCTGAGGGACGAGGACTGAGTGCTGAGTGCTGAGTGCTGAGTGCTGAGTGCTGAGTGGGAAAGACGGACGAGTGAGAACTGACCACCGACCACTGACCACCGACCACTGGTACCAAGCAGAGAGGAGAGAAGTACGGATGGAAGTCGCGTCGTTTGCCGAGATCGAGGAGGAGTTTATCCGGCGGGTGCATAGCCTCGTCTGGTGCAACGTCGCCACAGTGGACACCCAGGGCCGCCCCCGCTCGCGTATCTGGCACCCGTTCTGGGAGGGCGGGGCCACGCCGCACGGCTGGGTGATCACCCTCCGCCAGACGCTCAAAGCCCGGCACCTGGAACACAACCCCTATGTGTCGGTGGCCTATGTGATGGACATCACCAAGCCGGTCTATGCCGATTGCCGGGCCGAATGGATCGAGGATCGGGCCGAAAAGCAGCGGATCTGGGACGCCTTCAAAGCCGCCCCGCCCCCACTGGGCTACGACTTCGCCGCCATCTTCCAGGGCGTGGACGACCCCGGCTGTGGCGTGCTGCGCTTCACCCCCTGGCGGGTCGAAGTAGGCAACGTCCCTGGCGAACGCTACGTCTGGCGACCGGCGCTAGATTGAGAAGGGATAACCGATGAGCCGTAGCGACAACCTCTACCAGTTGCCCGCCGATCTGCCCGTGCCGGTGGACGATGGGGCCGCCGATCACCTGCCGGGGCTGATGCTGCCGAACGTGCCTCTCGCGTCCACAGCGGACGGCCTGGTCGATCTGGCCGCGCTGCCGGGCCGCACGGTGGTGTACATCTACCCGCGCACCGGAGAGCCGGACAAGGACCCGCCGCCCGGCTGGGATGCGATCCCCGGCGCACGCGGCTGCACCCCCCAGTCCTGCGCCTTCCGCGACCATTACCAGGAGTTGCAGGCGCTGGACGCGGCGGTCTTCGGCCTCAGCACCCAGCCGACCGCCTACCAGCGCGAGGCTGTGGCCCGGCTGCACCTGCCCTTCACCCTGCTGAGCGACGAGGCGCTGGCCTTCACCAGGGCGGTGCGCCTGCCGACCTTCACCGTCACGGGCATGGCCCTGCTCAAACGCCTCACGCTGATCATCCGTGATGGCCGGATCGAACATGTCTTCTACCCCGTCTTCCCGCCCGACCAGAACGCCGATGCGGTGATCGCCTGGCTGCGGCGCACCCGGTCAGAGGCCGCCCGGTAGGCACCGGCGATAACGACGAACCACCCGGCCATAAACCAAACGGCGCGGGCCTGTCCGATGGTGTGGAAACACCGGACAGACCCGCGCTGTT
>JBBSAN010000798.1:0-3626 GCA_038252265.1 Chloroflexia bacterium | reverse complement strand
ATAGAGGCGCATTATGGCGAGGGGGACCTGGCGGGCGCGATCCTGGCGGCTCTTCAGGAGGCCAGGAAAGATCTGACCGCGCTCACGCCGGACGATCTGGCCCCGGTAGACCAGTTCCACACGCGAGGCAAGGCGGCGACCCTGGAACTGGCTGCCGCTGCCGGGGTGGGGGCGGGGCAGACGGTGCTGGACGTGGGGGGCGGGATCGGGGGCGCGGCCCGCACGCTGGCGGCAACCTTCGGCTGCCGGGTGACGGTGTTGGACCTGACGGCGGCCTACTGCCGGGCCGGGGCCGCCCTCACGGCGCGGATGGGCCTGGCCGACCGGGTGACATTCCAGCAGGGCAGCGCCCTGGATCTTCCCTTCCCCGCCGCGTCGTTTGACCTGGCCTGGACGCAGCATTCCTCGATGAACATCGCCGATAAAGCACGGCTGTATGGGGAGATCCACCGGGTGCTGCGGCCCGGTGGGCGGCTGGCGATCCACGAGATCCTGGCCGGGCCGGGCGGGCCGGTCCACTTCCCGGTGCCGTGGGCGCGGGACCCCGCCCTCAACGCCCTCCTCCCCGCCGCCGCGATGCAGACCGTGATCGCCGCCGCTGGCTTCCGCCCGCTGACCTGGGCCGATCATAGCGCCGCCGCGCTGGTGTGGTTCCAGGCCCGCGCTGCCAGTTATGACCGGCCCACCTCGCCGCCGCTGGGCATCCACCTGCTGCTGGGAGCAGAATTCCCGCAGATGCTCCGCAACCTGGCTCGCAACCTGGCAGAAGCCCGCATCGTCGTCATCCAGGCTGTCTACGAGCGAGTGGACAGTAGGCAGTGGGACGAGGTATGAGGTATGAGGTACGAGGTACGAGGGATCAGGGATCAGGGATCAGGGATCAGGTCGAGCGTTACGCAATACGCAATACGCAATACGCAATACGCATCACGTTTCACGTTTCACGCACCGCTATTCCGCGACCACCGGGGGCGGGGGCGAGACCACCAGGGTGGGCGGCGGGCGGACGGGTTCTGTGTCGGCGGGCAAGACCTGCACGACGAGGACCGTCACATCGTCGTCGGGTGGGCCTCCGGCATAGCGCCACACTTCGTCCACCAGATCGGTGACAAAGGTTTCGGGGTTGCCGGTGGTGGAGGCGCGCAGCAGATCTTCCAGGCGATTGAAGCCGAACATCTTGCCGTTGGCGTCCTCGGCTTCGACTATGCCGTCGGAGACGCAGACAAAGCTGTCGCCCTCGTGCATCGGCATCCAGCCCAGGTCTTGCTCCACGCCCATGACCGCGCCCAGCGGCAGGCCGCTTTGCTCCAGCGTGTCGAACTGGCCGTTGACGCGGCGCACGTAGGGGAAGAGGTGGCCCGCGTTGAAGTAGAAAAGTGTCTCGGCAGCGGGGTCCCACAGGCCATAGAAGAAGGTCATCAGCCGGTCGTGCAGGAACTCGCGGGCCAGCATGTAGAGGGCGTTGAAGACGGCGGCGGGGGCCGGATCGATGGCGACCTGGGAGAGGAGCGCGGTCTTGATCATCGAGGTGATCATCACGGCGGCAGTGCCCTTGCCGGTCACATCGCCCAGGGCCAGGGCCACGCGGCCATCGGGCAGGGGCAGCACGTCAAAATAGTCGCCGCCCACCTCCATCGCCGGGAGGCAGACGCCGTGGCAGTGGAGCCGCCCGGCGATGCGCGGCATGGTCGGCAGCAGCCGGTGTTGGGTGGCCCGCGCCGTTACCAGTTCGCGGGCCATACGCATGTTCTCGGCAGCCAGGCGCATTTCGACGGCGCGGCGCTCCTCGAACAGGCGGGCGTTCTCGATGGCGACCGCCGCCTGGTTGGCAAAGATCTGCAACAGATCGATTTCGTGAGCGGCGAAAGCGCGAGGGGCGTCCGCATGGGCGTAGAGCACGCCCAGCACCCGCTCGCCCAGGCGCAACGGGACGCCGATCAGGGCGCGCACACCCTCTCCGCGCAACGTCGGCGGCACCCGCGCATCCACAGCGGTGTCGGGGATCACGACCGGGGTGGCGCTGACCCGCACCAGATGGGTGAGGCCGGACGGGCGCGACGGGCGGGTATCGGCCACGGCGACGGCCTTGCCCTCCTGCCAGGTGCCGTGGACGGCGCGCGACTCCTGCTCGTGGCCCTCCCCGATGAGGAGCACGCGGCTGCTGGTCACGCTGAGCAGGCGCAGCGTGGCCCGGGCCACCTCGGCCAGCACGGCTTCCAGGTCGAGCGTGGCGGTCAGCGACAGGCCCAACTGTTGCAAGGTCGAGATTTCTTTCAACCGGCGGCCCCGTTCCTCGAACAGGCGGGCGTTCTCGATGGCGATGGTGACCTGGTTGGCGAAGATCTGGAGCAGGTTCACCTCGTGCGGGGCGAACAGCCGGGGCGTGGTCGAGTTGGCATAGAGCACGCCCAGCACGCGCGATCCGACCCGCAACGGCACGCCCATCAAGGCCCGAATCCCCCAGGATCGCGTCACCAGCCCCACGCGCGGATCGGTTTCGGTGTCCTCCACCACCAGTGGGGTGGCACTCAGCCGGATTGTGTCGGCCAGCCCGCCCACGCGGGGGGCCTGATAGTCGGGCACGGCGACGAGCAGGCCGTCCTCCCAGTAGCCGCGCATCGAGCGGTAGCGGGTTTCCTGGCCGCCGAACTCGCCCCCCTCGACCAGGAGAATGCCGCTGGCCTGGACGCCGAGCAATTGCACGGCAGCCCGCACCACCTCATCGAGCAGCGCGTCCAGATCGAGGTTGGCGTTGAGGGCCAGCCCCAGGCGTTGCAGCATCGACACTTCTTGCAGGCGGTGGTGTTGGTCGGCAAAGAGCCGGGCATTTTCAAGGGCCACGGCGGCCTGGTTGGCGAAAATCTGGAGCAGGTTGACCTCGTGCTCGGCAAAGGGGCGCGGCACGATGGAGTTGGCATAGAGCACCCCCAGCACGCGATCGCCCAGCCGCAGCGGCACCCCCAGGATCGAGCGGAAGCCGACCGTCAGGGCGGCAGGGCTGACGCGCGGGTCGGTGGCGGCGTCGGGGATGACCACGGGCGTGGCCGTGGCGCGCACTTCGTAGCTGATGCCCCGGTCGCGCGGGGCGGGCAGGTCGTCGGCGCGGACCTGCACGGTGTCAACCTCATGGAAGCCGCGCATCGCGCGAAACTGATCCTCGCGCCCCTCCTCCCACAACAAGACGCTGCTGGAGTCGATATCGAGCAGGCGCAGCACGGCCCGCACGACCACCTCCATTACTTCCTCCAGGTCGAGGGTGGTGGTCAGGGCCAGCCCCAGTTCCTGGAGGGTGGACAACTCGGTCAGGCGGCGGTTTTGCCCCTCGAACAGGCGGGCGTTCTCGATGGCGAGCGCGGCGTTGTTGGCGAAGATCTCCAGCGTTTCGACGGTCGTTTTGGTCGGCACCAGCCCGTCCAGCGGATCGTCCACCGAGAGGAGACCGACCAGGCGGCCCCGGCGCCCCAGCAGCGGCACCAGCAGGAAATCGTCGGGGTGCCAGGTGCCGGGGGCACCATCCTCCGGCAAGTCGGGGCGGTAGTAGGCGACCTGTTCGGTGAGGCCTTCGCTGTGGGGGATGAAGTAGGACTGGCTGACCTGGAAGTGCGGCTGCATAAACGGCTCTAGCT
>JBBSAN010000797.1:0-3630 GCA_038252265.1 Chloroflexia bacterium | reverse complement strand
CGGGGGCCACCACTTTAAGGCCGGGCACGTGGGCGTAGGTGGCTTCGATGCTCTGGCTGTGGTAGAGCGCGCCGTGGATGCCGCCGCCGTAGGGAGCGCGGATCACCAGCGGGCAGTGCCAGTCGTTGTTGGAGCGATAGCGGATCTTCGAGATCTCGCTGATGATCTGGTTCATCGCCGGGTGGATGAAGTCGGCGAACTGGATCTCGGCCACCGGGATGATGCCCGCCACCGACGCGCCCAGCGCGATCCCGGCGATGCTCGACTCGGCCAGGGGGGTATCAATGATCCGCTCGGCCCCGAACTGCTTGTGGAAGCCATCGGTCACGCCGAACACGCCGCCGCGCGGCCCCACATCCTCGCCAAAAATGATCATGTTCGGGTCGCGTTCCATCTCTTCGCGCAGCCCGTCCCGGATCGCTTCAATTAATGTTTTGACCGCCATTCGGCTACCTCCTCCTCGGTGGCATAGACATGCTTGAGCGTATCGTCGGCGGAGGGATTAGGGCCTTGCTCAGCGAAGTCGGTCGCGTCGTTCACTTCGGCGGCAATCCGGTTGCGGATCTCCAGTTCCTGCGGCTCGGTCATGACCCCTTGCTCGATCAGGTAATGCTCGAACTTGGCAATCGGGTCGCCCGCAGCGCGCTCTTCTTCTTTTTCTTCCTTGGTACGGTAGGTGCGGTCGTTGTCATCAGACGAGTGCGCGGTGATGCGGATGCAGCGCACCTCCAGCAGGGTCGGCCCGTCGCCCGCCCGCGCCCGCGCCACCGCTTCTTTCACCACGGCGTAAGTTTCGACCGGGTCGGTGCCGTCTACGCTGATGCCGGGCATCCCGTAGGCGGCCCCCCGGATGGCGACGCTGTCGATATGCATTTGCTGGTGCAGGGGCACCGAGATCGCATACTTGTTGTTCTCGACCACAAACAGCACCGGCAGGCTGTGGATGGCGGCAAAATTCATCGCCTCGTGCCAGTCGCCCTGCGAGGTAGAGCCTTCGCCGCCGAACCCGGCGACGATTTCCCCGGTCTTACGCAGCTTGCAGGCCAGCCCGATCCCCGCTGCGTGCGGCCACTGGGTGCCCACGGGGCTGCCGCTGGTCAGCACACGACCCTTAGAGAAGCCGTAATGGCCGGGCATTTGCCGCCCGCCGCTGTTCGGCTCGGTGGCCTTGGCAAACAGCGAGAGCATCACGTCGCGGGGGGTCTGCCCGGCGACCAGCATCAGCGCCAGGTCGCGGTAGTAGGGCACGAACCAGTCGCGGCCAATTTCCATAGCAAGGCCGAGGCCCACCTGTCCGGCCTCGTGGCCCTGGACCGAAATCACGAACGGCGCTTTGCCCTGCCGGTTGAGCAGCCACATCCGCTCATCCAGCATCCGGGCCAGCAACATATAATAGTACATCTCTTGCAGGGTTTCGGGGGTCAGCCCGATCTCCTGCCAGCGCGGCACGCCCTGTTCGGCGGTGTCGGGTGCGTGCTCGGCAGTCGTTACCATCGGTACCTCCTCACGAGCGGATGCGCCATTGCTCTCCGCTCCGTCTGCGGCGACCGCTCCAGCGCTGGTCGCCCGTTCTCCGGCGGCAGCCCCATTGCTGGCCGCCCCGCTTTGCGTCTTCTTTTTGGTTGGCATCGTTGCTTCTCTTTCAACTTTGAAAAATCTGATAGCCGGGGCTAGTACCTGTTTGATATAGGTGCATCATAGCTGCCGCAGCACCGCGTTGATTGCGGCGGGATCGAACGTTGCGGGATCAAACTCTCCACCGACCCATTCCAGATATTCCTCATGCTCAGGATTCTGGGGATCGCGGAGGGCATCCAAAAAATCCGTATACCCCCAGACGCCACCGACATCCTCAGGCGGGCAGGCACGCTTCCCGGTCAGGCACAGGGGATAATGCACTCCGGGTTCTGGTGGTACAATCTTTTCCACCAGGATCTCGTGGTTCCAGCTATCGCCAAAGTCATATTCGTAGATGAATTTGGCTTTTTCCGCAGGAGCCACCTGATTCAGATGCGCCCGGCGTTCGCTCTTTACTTCCATACCCCATTCGGGGTCCGACTCGCCGTAGTTAACATCCCCCACGGTAAACTGGTGCAAATGCGAATCGGTCCAGCCCATCGCGATCTGGATAATCTGGTGCAGTTTATAGAGCGTCACATCTCCTGGCACCTGCACCCTCCGCCAAATCGGGGGCTTGCTCTCGCGCAAGGTAATCTTCAATTGGTAGATCGGGCCAGGATTGGCCTTTTTGGCAGTTGGCATCGTGTTCCTCGCTCGATGGCTCAACGGGTATATGGCCCCTCCGTTATCAGGCCAGGGACCACGCCATAGTGCTTGACATTAAAGGTGCAAAGAGTAGCGGACAGACCTACAGCACATCTGTATCAAGCATATACATCGGCTCACATCCGGTGCCGGTTTTGGTTTTGTTCGCGCAGCATTCGGGCATACTCTGGACTATCGGGACCTTCAAGGCCCCAGCCGATGATCCCCTCACGCTGCCAGTACGCCACTAATTCCCCCAGGGTGCGGGTCGGCGGCAGTTTGATCCGCCCGATAGCCAGCACCTGTAGGGCATACGCCTCTAGGGACATGGGCAAGTGGGCGGCTTCCGCTGCTAATGCACTTTCCAGTATGGGCGACAAGTCCAACGTGAGCTTCCTCGGTGTCTCCTACATATGGATCTGTGCGCCGTCCACCGCTCGCGCCGCTTCCCAAAGGGCTTCGCTGACGGTGGGGTGCGGGAAGCTGGCCGCGCCGACCTCCCAAGCGACGGCTTGCATCAACTGGGCCACGGCGGGCGTGGCGATCAATTCGGTGGCGGCGGGGCCGATGATATGGACCCCCAGCACCGTGCCGTCAGCGGCGGCGACCACCTTGGCGAAGCCGCTGGAGTCGGCCTGGGTCATGGCTCGCCCGTTGGCGGTGTAGGGGAACTTCCCGACCTTCGCACCGGGATCCAGCGCCTTCGCTTCGTCCTCGGTCAGGCCGATGGAGGCGCACTGGGGCGAGGTGTAGCAGGTGCGGGGGATGCGGCGGCGGTCCACCGGCAGGGGGCGTTGCCCGGCAATCGTCTCGACGGCGGCGACACCCTCGGCCATCGCCTCGTGGGCCAGCATCAGCCCGCCGACCAGATCACCTATGGCGTAGACGTTGGGCACGTTCGTGCGGCCAAAGGCGTCGGCCACGACAAAGCCGTCCTGTGTCGCCAGGCCCAGGCGATCGACCCCTGCGCCCAGGCGGCCTGTGTGGCCGTGCGCCACCAGCAAGACCTCGCCCGTGGCGGTGCCCGGTTTGCCACCCTTGCCCAGGTCCACGGTGACGCCGTTCTCGCCAACCTGCACATCGGCCCCGCTGACGGCGGTCTTGGTGACCACCTTGATCAGCTTACGCCCGACCAGCCGGTTGAGTTGCTTGCCCAGTTCGCCATCAAAATCGGGCAAAATCTCGGGTCCGGCTTCCACCAGCGTGACCTGGCTGCCGAGTGTGGCGAGGATGAAGGCCCATTCGGTCGCCCATGCGCCGGAGCCGAGGATGACAATCGAGGCAGGCACGCTGGTGCGGGCCAGGAGCTGGTCGGTGTTGAGGATGCGTGTGCCATCGAAGGGATGGCCGTCCAGCGGGTTCGGG
>JBBSAN010000796.1:0-3634 GCA_038252265.1 Chloroflexia bacterium | reverse complement strand
CTTCTTACCCGGGTCGCGGCATCCTTTTACCGGTTTCTTGCCCTGGTTTTGGTTTTGTCTGTGGTGGGCTATTATAAAACCCCCCTCGCGGAAGCCGGCCCCGGCCGGGCCGTTCCCGCGCTGCCCTGCCGGATCGCCCCGGTGCGGGCAGGCCATGTCAGATCCTGCGCTGCGGCCAACCACCCGGGCAGGCTGGGAGAAAGAGGCCGGGCATGAACGACCCCATCATTGACCAGTGGGACGTGGAGGAAGCTGATTTTCCCGCCGGCGGCACTCCGGCAGAGAAGCTCCACTTCTTCCTGCGCTACGCCGTGCTGGCCCCCTCGCGGTACAACACCCAGCCCTGGCACTTCAAAGTGGCCCGCGATATGGTGGAATTGTACACCGACAATGGGCGGGCCTTGCCCGTGCTGGACCCGCTCGACCGCGAGCTGATCATCAGTTGTGGGGCCGCTCTCGTCTTTCTGCGCCTCACGATCGCCCACTTCGGCTACACCGCGCGCGTCACTACGTTCCCCGATCCCAGTCAGGCCGATCTGCTGGCGCGGGTGCAACTGGGGCATCGCGGCGCGGCGGTCGAGGCCGCCGATGAAACGCTGTTCCATGCCATCCTCCAGCGGCGGACCAATCGCCGGGCGTTCAGCAACTGGCCGGTGCCCGAGTCCCTGCTCCAGGCGTTAGAGGGTGCCGCGGCGACGCACGGAGCCTGGTTCCAGGTGATCCGTGGCCCGCACCAGTACCAGGAGGTGGCCGAGTTGATCGCCGAAGGCGCGCGGTTGGCCGAGGCCGACCCGGCGTTTAAGCGCGAACGGGCGGCCTGGGTGCAGCCCATCCCCGGCGCAACTCCCGACGGCATTCCCGACGTGGGGCCGGGGCTAGACGCCGCGCTGGTCGCCCCCGGCTTGCCGCTGGGCGGCGTGCTCGCCCCGGCGGCATCCTCGGACACCGTCGCGCCCACAGCCCCCATCCATATGCCGACGCTGGCCGTGCTGGGCACGCCTGCCGACCTGCCGCCCTACTGGCTGATCGCCGGGGAGGCGCTGGGACGGGTGCTGCTGCGGGCCAGCATCGACGGAGTCGCGGCCTGGTTCCTCAACCAATCCATCGAACGGGGGGTTTTACGGCCCCGGTTGATGGCGTTACTCGGCCATCGGGGCTTTCCGCAGGTCTTGCTGCGCCTCGGCTATGGACCGGCGGCCCCACCCACCCCTCGGCGCTCCGTCGAAGACGTACTGCTCTGAAGGGGCGCACCGTTTTACCCATTCTCTGCCGGGTGACCGGCTAGATCAAGGGAGGAACATACCATGAACGAGCAAACACCATGGGCGGTTCCCCGCCCCGCCCCGCTCGATCAGGAGCCTGGCACCATTCGGGAGTTCTGGATCGCGGACCACCTGACGCCAGATATCCACCATGAGACCTTTCGCGTGTCGGAGGTGTCCCATCTGCTGGGCATCTCTATTGATCGGATTCGGCACGCGGTGCAAGCGGGCGACCTGGCCGCCGAGCGGGTGGGCCACGAGATCGTCTGCATTCACCGCACCGACCTGCTGGCCTGGCTGGAAGCGCAGGGACTGCGGGGCTGAGGCTCAAGACCGGGGGAGTTCTTTCCAGGGCGCATCGTGGCTAGCCTGGCCCGCTGTCAGGCCAGGCTAGGCCCACCCTGCACGCAAACCGACAGGCACGCCCGGGCTGGAAGGGGCGAAGGAGGGACAAGAATGGCTTCGACAGCGAACGAACCGCAGGAACCACTGGAAGCGGATTTCCCCGCGCAGGGTACCCAGGCCGAGCAACTGCGCTTCCTCCTGGGCTATGCCGTGCTGGCCCCATCCACCCACAACACACAACCGTGGCAATTCGCACTACGCGACGACGCGGTCGAACTGTACGCCGACTACCGCCGGATGCTGCCCGGAGTGGATGCCCAGGGCCGCGAACTGATCATCAGTTGCGGGGTGGCGCTCTTTTATCTCCGCATTGCCCTTCGCCACTTCGGCTATGCGGCGGCGGTCGAGTTGTTCCCTCAGAGCGAAAAGGCGGACCTGCTGGCCCGCATCGTCCTGGCCGAACGATGCCCGCCGACCGCCGCTGAGGACCGGCTGTTCCACGCCCTGAAGCGGCGACACACCCACCGGCTGCCGTTCAGCCGCTGGTCCGTGTCGCAGGCGCTGCGCGACGAGCTACAAGCGGTGGTGGCCCAGGAAGGGGCGAACCTGCTGTTCGTGCAAGACTCCGCGCCCCGCTGGGACCTGACCGACATGGTCGCGGCAGCCGACCGCCAACAATGGGCCGACCCGCAGTTCCGGCAGGACAAAGCCGCCTGGGTGCGCCTGCCGCCGGACCCTGGGCCGGACGGCATACCCAGCACTAATCTGGGGCTGGGCGACATGGCAGCCACCAGGGGGGGCCATACCTCGCCCGGTTCGCCGCCCGGCGAGGACCAGGCGAACTATGACCGCCCCCTGGTGGCTGGTGCGCCGCTGCTGGCCCTCCTGGGCACGACCGGCGATACGCGGCGCGATTGGCTGATCGCCGGGCAGGCGCTGGGGCGGCTGCTGCTGGCCGCCGCCGCCGACGGCGTCACCGCGTCGTTCTTGAATCAACCGATCCAGGTCGCCGACTTGCGACGACAATTAAGCGAGTTGATTGACGGGGGCAGCTACCCGCAACTGCTGCTCCGTTTGGGCTATGGACACTCCGTGCCCCCCACTCCCCGCCGCCCGGTCGAGGACGTACTGCGGATACCGGAGGAGTAAACTCCCGGCGGCCCATCGCTCACGCCAGATAGATGCGGGCACCCAGGCCCAGCGAGTCGTGGGCCATGTGCGAGAGGGTACACCCCCGGATGGATCCGGTCTGGCGGGCATGGTAAGCATAGGTCAGGCCGAGCGCCAGGGTGTAGCCGAGGAAGCTGACGACGCCCCCAGGGAGGGCATTCGGGCAGGTCCGTTGCGGGGCCAGGTGCCAGGCCGCGAAGCCGTGCGTGGGGTAGATGGTATTCAGCCAGAGATTGCCGGGAAACAGGCGCTGGTAGACGCCGCGCCACAGGATCTCTTCAGTGACGCCGGTGATCAGGCCCAGACCGATCGAGCCGAGCAGGATCGGCGCGTTGAGGCTGCGCCGCCGGGGCAGGAAGATGAACAGCAGCAGGAACAGGAGAGGCCACCAGAGGGCCCAAGGCCCCGGCCCCGCCTGCGGCTTACCAGTGGGGCGCTTCGCCTTGAAGAGGTCGCGCACCGCTGGCCCGCCGCCCAGCAGGAACAGCGGGAGCGCCAGCAGGCCCGCCAATCCCACTCATAGGGCCGCCAGCGGCAGCGACACGATGAGGGAGGGGGACCCCAGACGATGGATATCGCCACCAGCGCCGCCGCCACCAGGGCCAGCAGCCCGATCACGAGCTACTTCACGATGGACAGGAAGACACTGCCGATCGTGCGCCAGATATTAGTGCTGCGTACCGGCACAGCAGTCTCGCTACCACGCAACGTGTGACCGGGAATGCGTTACCCGGTCGGTTGGGTGAGGGTGCTCATCCGCGTGCTCCTCTCCGATCATTACCTTTCTGCACCGGGCTGCGTGGCAAAACAATCGCCCGGCGCGCCATCACATGTTACGCCCGGCTAATGGCGCAGCG
>JBBSAN010000795.1:0-3635 GCA_038252265.1 Chloroflexia bacterium | reverse complement strand
TGTTGGTCTGGGCCGCCCGCGTTGGGCCTGGAATCCCGGGCATCCTCGGCGTTATGGTGGCTGACGGCCTCGGCCACCGTCTGGGGTTTTAGGTGTTGTACGGGTTGCATGTGGCCTCGTGGGGGTTAGGGGTTAGGGGTTGGGGGTTGGTGCTACTAACCGCTTCGTATACGTTGGCTATCAAAGCACGTGGATGTCGTCAAGCTCCAATACGAGATCGTTATCGTTCGTGCGAATATTAAATATGGCAGTCAGGTCACTCCACTCACCGTTGAGCGGTAAGTCGAACCACACCCGTCCGACAATTGGGGATTGTCTATCTGATACTGAGTCTAGCCACTGCACATCTTGTGTCGGCTTCTCGCCATTTGCGCGAACCCCTTCTAATGGGGTGACATGGAATAGCTGCCCATCCTCGTACGGTGTCGGTGAGCCATAGTTGGCAATAATTGTATGCATAAGTTCGGGCGTCCAATGTTCCGTCGGACCATGATACGTCTGAGCAAACGCGGCCTCGTAATCATCAACGGCCAGACTATGTACCCACTGACGTACTGCAACTAGCACATCGTGTTTTGAAGCTAGCTGTGGAATACGTATCATTCGGACTCCCCGACAAGATCCTTCGCTGCGCTCAGGATGACCACTAGGCAGGGGCAGGGCGTTCACGCATCACGCATCACGCATCATGCATCACGTCACCAACTCCCAACCCCTCACCCCCGTCACCGCCCCTCGTGCCAGGCGGTCAGCACGCGGGCGGGGGTCAGGGGGAGCGTGTACAGGCGCGTGCCGAGGGCGTCGGCGACGGCGTTGGCGATGGCGGCGGCGGTAGGGATGATCGGCGGTTCGCCTGCGCCCTTCGCGCCCAGGTGATTCGCCACCGTGTCCGGCGTGCCGATCCAGGCCACGTCGATCTGCGGCAGGTCGGCGATGGTCGGCAGCTTGTAGCCTTCCAGGTCGGGGTTGAGCGGGATGCCGGTCAGTGGGTCGATGATCCGCTCCTCGGTCAGGGCCAGCCCTAGCCCCTGGATGATGCCGCCCTCGAACTGGCTGCGCAGGGTCAGCGGGTTGATCGCCCGCCCGATGTCGTGGACGGCGACGACGCGGACCACCCGCACCCGCCCGGTGATCGTGTCCACTTCGACTTCGCAAAACTGCGCGCCCCAGGTGTTGATCGGCGCGTTCGGGTTCGGGCCGCGGAAGCCCTTGCCGATGATCTGGTAGTCGCCCATCTCGTCAAACACGTCCTTGAGCGCCATCTTGCGGTCGGGGTCGTTCTGGCGGACGACATAGCCGTCGCGGATCTCGAGCTTGTCGGACGAGGTGTCCATGAACGTGGCGGCGATCTGGAGCAGTTGTTGCTTGGCCTCTTCGGCGGCCATCCGCACCGCAGGGCCGACCGAGGGCACGGTGCTGCTGCCGCCGCTGAGCGTGGCATAGGGGCTGCTGACCGTGTCGCCCAGGTGCATCCGCACCTGATCGAGGGCGAAGCCGAGCGCCTCGGCGGCGATCTGGGCCATCACCGTGCGCGTGCCCGTGCCGATATCCTGCGTGCCAGAGTACACATCGACCGTGCCGTCGCTGTTCAGTCGGACGAGTGCCTGGGTGGGCGGCCCGCCGCCGCCGCCCCAGACCTGGCTGGCGAGACCCACGCCGCGCCGCAGGTGCGAACCGGGATTGGCGGTGCGATCTGCCGCCGTCTGCGCCCGCCGTCCTTCCCAATCGAACATCGCCGCGCCGCGCTCATAACAGGCGCGGAGGTGCTTGGAGGTGTAGTCGGGGCCGCCGGTCGGGTTCGTCTCGCTGTAGTTCTTCAGCCGCAACGCCAGCGGGTCCATGCCCAGTTGCTTCGCCAGTTCGTCCAGCGCGCCTTCGAGGCCGACCGTCCCTTCGACATAGCCGGGGGCGCGGAAGGCGACCATCGAGTCGGTGTTGGTCCGCACGCCGATGACAGTGGTCTGCACGTTGGGGCAGGCGTAGAGCTCCTTGTACGGCCCGGCCAGCGCGGGTGCCCACGCGCCATATGCCCCGATCTGGCAGATACCGTCCAGGCTGATCGCGGTCAGGGTGCCGTCGCGCCGCGCCCCGATCTTGATCCGCTGGATCGAGGGGGAGCGGTGCCCGGTGACGAGGTTTTCTTCGCGCCGGTCGAGCATGAGATGGACGGGTCGCCCGGCGGCACGCGCCAGCAAGGCAGCGATGACCGTCTGCTTGCGCGTGCCGAGCTTGCTGCCGAAGCCGCCGCCCATGTAGTTCTCGATGACATGGACCTTGTTCTGGGGGATGCCGAGCGCCCCGGCCACGCGGCTCCGCACGCCATAGAGATACTGCGTGCTTTCGTAGACGGTCAGGTTGTCGCCTTCCCAGGCGGCGACCGCGCCGTGCGTTTCCAGGCTGTTGTGCATCTGGGCCGAGGTGCGCCAGGTGCCCTCGACCACCACGTCGGCATCTTTTAGGCCGTGGGCCAGGTCGCCCCGGCTATAGCGGTCGCCGGGCGCGCCATCGTCGATCAGCACGTTGCCGTCGGGGTGGACCTGGGGGGCACCGGGCTGCATGGCCGCTTCGGGGTCCAGCACATAGGGCAGCGGTTCGTACTCCACCGTGATCAGGGCCAGCGCGGCGTGGGCCGTGTCCAGGCTGTCGGCGGCGACGGCGGCGACCTCTTCCCCGACGTGGCGCAGGGTGGGGTCGAACAGCTTGCTCGCCTTGCCGTACCAGTTGATCGGCGGGGCGTTTTCGTGGGTCAGCACGGCGCGCACCCCGGGCAACGCCTGGGCCGCCCCGCTGTCGATCCGGGTGATCCGGGCGTGGGGGTGGGGGCTACGCAAGACCGCCGCATAGATCATGCCCGGCAGTTGCACGTCGTAGGTGTAGCGGGCAATACCGCTGACCCGTTCGCGCCCATCCACGCGGGGCGTCGCCTGGCCCACCGTGCGCATCGGGGCGTCGTCTTCCCAGGGCTGCGGCTCTTCGCCTTCGACAATCACGGTTTCTTCGTGAACGCGCCCTTCGACTTCGACGCGGCTGCGGACAACGCGGACCATGGCGTACCTCGGTGGTCAGTGGTCAGTGGTCAGTGGTCAGTGGTCAGTGGTCAGTAACGTAGTGAATTGTTGCGCCAGGGTGCAAACTTCAAACCTACTTCATACTCGCTGATCACTGACCACTGACCACTGACCACTCGTTAGCTGGTCGGGGTCGTGCCCCAGTCCACGTCGCTGCCGGGGGTGGTGGGGGTGCCGCCGGGGCCGCTGTTGCCCGTGCCGGTGGGGCCGGAGTCGCTGGCGGGGGGAGTGCTGCTTGCCGCGCCGCCTTCGGCCTTGGGCCGCAGGGAAGAGACGGCGGTGGGGTCGGTCGCCAGCTTGGTCATTTCCAGGAAGTACTGATCCACATTCCAGCAGACACCCCGTAGCGCGCTCTCGTATTCCTCCACCTGAATGTTCGCCGCCGGATACTCGACGGTCAGGGTCAGGTCGTTGTCATTGTCGAGCATGACCTTCGCGCCGTTCATGGTGTAGCACATGCGCAGGGTGTGTTCGTAGATGTTGGCCCGGCACGCCTCCTGGATGGCGATGGGGAAGAGCCAGGTGACATAGAGCCAGTTGTCGGTCAGGCGCACGAAGAAGCGGAAG
>JBBSAN010000794.1:0-3640 GCA_038252265.1 Chloroflexia bacterium | reverse complement strand
AGGTCGCCCTCGACTTCAGTTCGATCCAGGTGTTGGACCGGGGGCGGCACCGGCTGGACGTGGGGACGCTGAGCCAGCCCGGCGGCGACCGGCTGAGCTTGCAGATCGGGGTGCAGCCCAACCTCCCCAGCGGCGTCTATACCGTGATCTGGCGGGTGGTGTCGGCGGTGGATGGGCACCTGACCGAGAGCAACTATGCCTTCAAGGTGCTCCTGCCCGGCGAGCCGACCCCGACCCCCGGCGCGGAACCGACCCCCGACGCGAGTGTGCCGGGAACGGTGACCGCGCCCCCGTCTACGGGCAACACCCCGCCGCCGTCCCCGATCCGCTGGGTCTTGCGGGCGGGGGCGCTGATCCTGGCGGCGTGGCTGCTGGGCGGGCCGCTTTTGACCGTGCTGGTGCTGGAACCGGCGTTGTTGGCCCGTGGGGCACCCACCGAGGGCACCGGGCTGCTCCGGGCGCTGCAACGGCGCTGGGGCCGCCTGGGGGTGGGCGCGGCGGTCGTGCTGATCCTGTTCCTGGGGGCCGACATGATCTTCCAGGTGGCCGATCTGGTCGGCGTGACTCCGCTGGAGGCGTTCGGGCGGCTGGACGTGCTGGGGCGGTTTCTGGGCGGCACCAGCTATGGGCTGTACTGGGCGCTGCGGGTGGGCGCGGTGCTGGTCCTGGGGCTGCTTTGCCTGGGGCTGGCCCGGTCGGTCCAGGCCGACGTGACCCTGTGGAGCATCGCGGTGGCTGCCGCCGGGATGATCTTCGCCGGCGAGGCGCTGAGCAGCCATTCCGCCGCCGCCGCCCCGATCCTGGGCCTGCCGCTGGGTACGCTGGCCGACCTGATCCACCTGATGGCGACGGGGGCCTGGGTGGGCGGGCTGCTCTATTTTGCCGTGGTCTTGCTGCCGCTGCTCCATAGCGGCGGGTTATCGGCGGAGGCGCGGGGGCAGGCGCTGGCGCGGATCGTGCCGCGTTTCTCCACCCTGGCCCTGATCAGCGTCGGGCTGCTGATCGTCACCGGCCTGATCAACCTGGCGCTCCATACGCTCGATCCCGCCGCGATTGTCGCCAGCAACTACGGCCAACTGCTGATTCTTAAGCACCTGCTTTTCCTGCCCCTGCTGGCGCTGGGCGCGGTGCAGAACCGCCTGATCCAGCCGCGCATCGTGGCGCTGCTGGCGGGCGATGCGGGCGCAGGCACGGCGACGGTGGGCCTGTTCCAGCGGGTTATTCGCGGCGAGGTGTTGCTGGCGAGTGCGGTGCTGCTCTGCGCCGGGGGCCTGACGCTCCTGCCCCCCCCTGCCGAGGCCACGACCTTGCCCGCCGTCCCCACTCCGGTTGCCACGCCCCTGGTCACCCCCGCGCCGCCGCAAAGCCCAACCCCCAGCCCGACCCCGGTCGTCGTGACCGGGACGCAAACGCTGGGCGGCCTGGAAGTGGGCCTGACCGTGCGGCCCGATCTGGCCGGGGACCAGTTCATCGTGCGCCTGACCCGCGTGGACGCGACGCCGCTGATCACCAACGACCTGCGCCTGCAACTGCGGATCACTCCGCAGGATGTGAACGCCGGGAGCACACTGCTGCCGCTCACCTTCGCCGGGGGCAGTGTGCCGACCCTGACCTACACCGCCACCGAGTCGATGTTGACCCTGGCCGGGGGCTACGATGCGCGGGTGCTGGTGGGCCAGCGCAGTGGCAACGATGTGAAGGTGGCCTACCGGCTCGATCTCGATGAGCAAGGCGGGTTGACCATCCGTCCGGCCCCGTTTGTCCAGGTGGCGGTCAGTACCGACCCCAGCCCGGCGATCAGCGGCACGGTCGGGATCGATCTACGCCTGACCGATGGGGTGGGTGCGCCGGTGGAGGGGGCCACAGTCAACCTCCTGCCGTTGATGCCCGCCCATGCCCATATCGAGCCGCAGAGCCAGGCGACACCCGTGCCCGGCCAGCCCGGCCTCTACCACACCAGCGGGACCCTCCAGATGGGCGGCTCCTGGCTGGTCATCGTGGATGTGAACGAGCCGGGCCAGCCGCCGATCCGCACCGACGCCAGCTTTAACGTGATTGACCCGAACGCGACGCCGACCCCGGCCACGAACGCTGCCGCCACGCCGTCGCCTAGCCCTTAGCCCTAGAGAGCCTATCCGTGAAGAAGTTACCTGTCTTTTTGGCCCTGATCCTGCTCCTCCCCGTGCTCGCCGCGTGCGATTCCGGCGGCAGCGGCAGCGCGGCCACCGCTACTCCCGCCGCCGCCACCAGCAGCCCGCAGGGGCGCATCGTGACCGCCAACCAGGGCGGCGACTCGCTCAGTGTGATTGACGTGGCGACCGATCAGGTCGTCGCCACGGTCAAGACCGGGTCGCAGCCGCACCATGTGGTGCCCAGCGTGGACGGCAAGAGCCTGTGGGCGACGCTCTATAAAGAGAACCGCCTCCAGGTGTTCGACTCCACGACCTTGCAAGAGGTCGCCTCGGTCGATGTGGGCGCGTCGTCGGACGACCTGACGTTTAGTCCCGACGGCAGCCGCCTCTATGCCAGCCTGGGCAACAATGACGCGGTGGCCGTGGTGGACCCGGTCACCCGCAAGCTGCTGACCAAAGTGGGCGTGGGCCGCACGCCGCACGGGGTGAAGGTGCGTCCCGACGGCAAAGAGCTATACGTCACCAACACGGCGGAGAACACCGTGTCGGTGATCACCCTCGACGGCGACCCGAAGATGGCCGTGACCTTCAAAGTGGGGGCCGATCCGTTCGAGGTCACCTTCAGCCTCGACGGCAAGTTTGCCTATGTGAGCAACTTCCTGGGCGACTCGATCGCGGTGATCGACACGGCAACGCGGGCGCTGACCGGGACCATCCGGGCGGGCAAGCAACCCGCTATGCTGGCCTTCTTGCCGGGCAGCGCCAGCCCACTCCTGTGGGTCGCCAATACCGGCACGCAGGAAGTGTGGGTGATCGACCCGGCGACCAAGAAGGCAGTGCAGCGCATTCCGGTGGGGCAGGGTGCCCACGGGGTAGTCTTCAGCGAGAGCGGCAAGGCGTACATCACCAATACCAATGATGCGACCGTCTCGGTGATTGATACAGCCGGGATGACCGTGCGGACGACGATCGCGGTGGGAGTCAACCCCAACGGGCTGAGCTTTGTCCCAGCGGCGAAGTAGGGACGAGTTGCGAGTTGAGCGTTGCGAGTTGCGAGTTGTAGGTTGCGAGGGTGGGGATGTGGCGTGTGAGTAGGCAACGGTATCTGGTGGCGGGGCTGCTGATCGCGCTGTTGCTGGGGCTGGACCGTCCGACGGCGGCGCATGGTAGCGGCACCATACACTTGAACGGTGATTACGGCCCGTACCATGTGGTCGCCGCCACCGGGCCAGGGACCAAGGCGGGCGATCTGGTGCTGACCGTGATCCTCAGCACGGTGGATAAGGGCGACGGCACGGCGATCACCCCGATCCTGGGGGCGGTGGTCAGCGCCACCTTTACCCTGACCGGCACCACCACCCTGCAGGCCCCGGTGACCTACGCCCTGCCCACCGAGCCGACGTTGGGCGAGTTTGGCTATTACGAGCATATCGTCACGGTCCCCGGCGACGGCGATTGGCTGGTGCGGGTGGACGTGAGCAGCCCCAGCGGTACCGCCGCCGCCCAGT
>JBBSAN010000793.1:0-3641 GCA_038252265.1 Chloroflexia bacterium | reverse complement strand
CACCTGGCGGCCCAGGCGCGGCAACGCCCCGGTGAGGCTGGGACCGGGCAGGGCGAGCGGCCCCGCGCCCAGCAAGAGCGCGCTGAGGAGCAGGCCGAGGCCCGACCGGTCGTAGTGGATGAACCCGGTGGTCGTCGGCCAGGGCAGGTAGGCGACGAGGACGATATGGGCCAGCACCAGCAGCCCGGCCAGCCCGCGCCACGCCCCCCGCCCGGTCAGCAGGGCCACGAGCAGCAGCCCGGCGGGGATGCCCAGTTGGATCAGGAACGGCCACGGCGCGGCGGCCCCCGCCCCCAGGTCATCGTGCAGGGCGCGGTCAAAGGGGATCCAGGAATAGGTCAGCCGCCCGGCCTCCGCCCCCAGGTGCCCGGTCAAAGCCCAGACGAGCGCTTGCCAGAGCGCATAGCCCCCCAGCATCACCGCCCCCGCCCGCAGGGCCAGCCCCACACGTCGCTCCAGCAACCAGTAGCCCAGCAGCGCCAGCACAAAGAACAGGATCGTCTCGCGGGCCAGCAGCGCCAGCAGCAATACCCCCCAGCCCCAGCCGTGCCGTCCCCGCGTCACCAGCCAGAGGCCCGCCAGGGCGAGGCACAGGCTGAGCGGCTCGGTCAGGTCGTAATAGAGGGGGATAAACATGCCGAGGTGGAAACTGACCAGCAGCGCCCACCAGGGGCTGCGCCCGGCCCGCCGCAGGATATGGCTCAACAGGGTGGTCAGCGCGGTGATGGCGGCCAGGTTCAGCCCGACGAGGCCCCAGCCGACCACGCCCGGTTGCCCCAGCGCAACCAGCGCCGCCAGCGCGGGATAGAGGATGCGCTGGTAATAGAAGGGGTTGACCGTGCGCCAGGCCCCCAGGGGATCGAGGGCGATATGGTAGTAGTGGATGCCGTCGCTGCGCTCGGTCAGGTGGGCGAAGGCCAGGGGATCGCCGCCGTTGGCACGCAGGATCAGGGCGATCAGCGCGCCATAGCCCACCAGCACAACAAGCGCCGGCCACCATTCGCGGGCCAGTGCCTGTCGTAACCTGGCAAACGCCACAGGCTAGCGCCCTCCCGCCGCCACGTCGCCCAGCGCGTAATAGAGCAGGCTGCTCAGTTCAGCGCGGGTGAGGAAGGCGCGGGGACGGAAGGGGCCAGGGGCACCGGTGGTGCCCAGCACGCCGTGACGGTAGGCGGTTTCGAGGGTGGGATAGGCCCAGTCGGTCTGGGGCACATCGGGGAAGGGACTGCTGGGGCCGTTGAGCAGGGGCCACTTCGCCGCCGTCACGATCGCTTTCACCGTCTGATCCCGCGCCACCGGGTCGGTGGGATAGAATTTGCCGTCGCTGTAGCCGGTCATAACCCCAGTACGGGCGGCGGTTTCGACGGCGGCGCGCAGGGGGTTGTCCGCCCCCACATCGCTGAAGCGTGGGCTGGAGTCGGTTTGCAGCTTCCAGCCAAAGGCGACGGCCAGTGCCTGGGCCAGTTGCGCCCGCGAGACGCGCCCATCGGGGTTGAACTGGCGGGCCGCATCGGGGGTGAGGATGCCCCGGTTGACCATCTCCATCATCGGCGCGGCATTCGGGGCGTCCGCCGGAATGTCCAGCACCGGGCCGCCCACCACGAGACCCAGCGCCCGTTCGACCGTGTTCCCCGCCGGGTCGGTCGCCTGCAAGCGGATCGTCAGGGCGGGCACCGCGGCCTGGAGTGTGGCGGTGAAGGTGCCGCTGACGACGGTCGCCGGGAGGCCATTGACCAGGACGAGCACGCTGGGCTCGGTCGTGCCGCGCACCACCACCGGCCCGGCGGGCACCTGGAGGCCGTCGGTGGGACTGACCACCGTCAGAGCCGGCGGGGTTGTATCAATGGTGATGATCGCCTGGGGGTTCTCCGGCCAGGGGGCGGTGTTGCCCGCCGCATCGGTGGCGCGGCTGCGGAAGGCGTAGGTGTAACCCGTGCCGCCGTCGAACAACGCCTCGGTGGTGGTGACGGCGGTCTTCCAGTCCACCCAGCCGCCTTCGGGCATCGCCCGGTACTGCACATCATAGCTGGCGATGGCGCTGCCGTCGGGGTCGCTGGCGGTCCAGTCCACCGGGAAGCGCGGCGTGTTGACGATGGGCAGCAGGCCGACGATGGTGCTGGTCGGCGGGATGCTGTCGGTGAGCACGACCGTCACCGGGACGGTCAGCGGCAGGGAGGTGCCCGCGTCCTCGAACCACGTCCGCAACTCGTGGACCATGTCCCAGCGCAGGAGATAATTGCCGGGGGTGATCGGCACGCGCACCTGGGCCGTCAGCAGCGCCGTGTCGCCATAATGCATATCACGCGGCAAGGGGTTACGCAGGTCGTCGGCCACCCCTTCCAGGCGGGTGCCGTCGGCGCTGGCCCAGTGGTAGGCCAGGTGGACCGGCATGGGCAGGTCGAACGGCCAGATCACGCTGCCCAGGTTCTGCACGGTGACGCTGGTGGTGACGATGGTGTCCGCGACCATCTGCGGCGGCGTGGTGTGATCCACGAAGCGCACCCGGTATTCCGGCCCGGTGGCAACAATGGCCGACCGCAGGGCGGTGAGGAACGGGCCACCGACTGCGCCGGGCCGATCCGCCGGGTTGAACAGGCGGCCACAACCCACGCCCTGGTACTCGCCGTGGGCGGCGATAGACGGGCGGGTGTAGGTCACGGTATCGGCGCAGGCCAGCACGCCGACGAACTGTGTCGTGTCGCTGATGGCGAGGCCGTGTTCCGCCGTCTCCCAGGCCAGCAGGTTAACCAGCCCGCCTGATGGCGCGTCGGTCAGCACCCCCAGCAGGCCGATGCCGACGCTGCCCACATCGAACGGGTAGCTATGGCGGCCCACTACATCATTCCCCCCGGCACGCCCTTCGTAGACGGTGCCCTGCGGGTCCACCAGGTAGTTGGTGCCAATATCGCCCCAGCCGCGCATCTTCGCATCGTAGTACCACAGGGCGCGGACGCGGGCGGCATAATTGGTGTCGCCGGGCGCGGCGGGCACCTGATCGAGGATGAGGTGATGGGCGCGGCGGTATTGCGCGGGCCAGGCCGGGCTGGTCGCACTGTCCGGGCTGCCCCAATCGCTGCGCGAGACAATGCCAGGCCGGGGCGGCAGGTCGCCCGATTGCGGCGACCCCGGTGTCGGGATCGGCGGCGGGGTGGCCGTGGCCGTGCCTGCGTTGATGAAGCCGACTTGCAGCCCGGTCAGGGCGGGCGGTGCCCCGCTCCCCCGCGTCAAGGTGACCCGCACCTGCACCTGGCGGGCGAGGCTCCCCTGCGGCACCGGCACGAGGCTCCCGGCAGTGCTGGTCAGCGGGGCCGTGGGGTCGCTCACATCATCGGCCTGGACCGCCTGCCAATCGCCCCAGGTGGTGCCGTCGGCGCTGGTGCGGACCTCAAGGAGGATGGGGGATGGGGGTTGGGAGTTGGGGGTTGGTGTGGCAGTGGCGGGCGCGGTGGTCGCCGTCAGGGCGGGTTCGGTGGGGACCGGCACGGTATTGTTCGGCACCGGTTCGGTCGGGGCATCGGCGGCTGCCGGGGTGGGCGTGTCCACCTCTTGCGCCAGGATGCCCAGTGTGTGCAGCGTGCCGCCGGTCGTAACGGCCAGGGTCGCGGTCGGTTCGGGGACCGTCGCGGTGGAGGCCGGTTGAT
>JBBSAN010000792.1:0-3642 GCA_038252265.1 Chloroflexia bacterium | reverse complement strand
GGGCACACAGTCGCGTAAGCGCACGGTAGAGTCGAGGGTGGCCGCGTAGTCCACCGTGGTGAAGGATCGTGTCATGAGGTTATTGTATCACATTCCCGTTGGAGAGCCTTCTCTCCGACAAACTGCTAGGGGACATAGATGGAGCGCGAGAGGCAGCGGACTGGGCCGCCCGGTATGGACGAGGGCTATACCGTTTCGTCACGTTGCGTGGCTTCTGGGCGGAAGGTCGCATTCTGCTGGCAGCAGCTGTGATAGCGGCCCAGCAGTTAGGAGATGAAGCGCAGGAAAGTGCTCTTCTCTATAATCATGCTCGGCTTGTGGCAGACGCTGGTGATCTTGGCACAGCGCGCTCACTATATAAGCGGGGCCTAGAAATAGACCGAAAACGTAAAGACAGAAGCGGTATAGCAAACAAGTTGCACGCATTGGGCTATACATATGCTCTGGACGGCGAAATAAAACAAGCCCGTTACTATTATGAGCAAAGCTTGGAAATCAAAAGGCAGATCCATAATATCAAGGGTGCGGCGCGAAGTCTGCATCAATTGGCGAGGCTAGACATACAAGAAAACGAGATGGTCCAAGCTCGGCAACGCTTTGAAGAAGCGTTGCAACTACAGCGCCAGATAAAATACACCTGGGGCGTCGCCTGGACTCTAGTCAGCTTAGGAGAGATGGAGCGCAATGCAGGCAATATCACACAAGCACGTGCTTACTACGAAGAGAGCTTGGCATTATTCCAAGAGCTTGGAGATGCATTAGGCGAGGCAAATGTGAAGTTGAATTTTGGTGGACTGCTTTGCGATGAGGGGGCGTGGGCCGAGGGGCTGACGATGCTGCACGCCGCTGTCGCCACCTACACGCGGCTGGAGATGCCCCGCGAGTTGGGGTTGGCAAAGGATACATTGGCGCAGTACGAGCAGCAGGCCCCGCCGGGGGTGGCGGACACCGGCGCATAGGGGACGCCCGACCACCCCTCACCCCTGTCCCCTCTCCCCGCTGCGCGGCGGCGAGGGGGACGCGGCCCTGGCGGTGGGGGCGGGGGGTCAGGGTCGTGACCAACCCCAACCCTAACCCGTCCCCTCCAAAATCTAAAATCTAAAATCTAAAATCGCCCGCGCCTCAGCGCAAGAAGAGGTAGAGCACGACCAGCACCAGTTGGGCGGCGAAGCTGGCCGCGCCGACCGGGGCGGCTTTGCGGAGATCGATCTGGTAGAGGCGCCCGGTGAAGAGGGCGGTCAGGTAGGCCGTCCAACCGGCGGCCAGTAGCCAGCCCAGCACGACCAGCGTCACGGCCAGCCCACCGATCAGCCCCTGCAACATCAAGAGGGCATAGAGCGGGAAGACGACCACGGCGCGGGGCAGTTCCAGGTGGGGGTAGACCTTGAAGGCGGTGTCGAACAGGCCGTGCCCGAACAGGGCCTCGCCCAGCGCCTGCACCACCAGGGCGATCAGGTAGAGTTCCAGCAGCCCCAGCACGAACAGACCGACCGTGGCGATCAACATGCCGGTGTTGGGGATGACGCCCTGGGTCAGTACGTCTACCCAGTAGACCGACACCGGCAAGAGCGCCAGCGCGACCTGGAGGCGCAGGGCCGGGGTGCGTTTGCCCTTGGCCCGCTCCGACAGATCGATCAGCGCGTTCCGCAGGTCGTCCACCGGGGCATCGGGGTCCACCGAGGGCAGGTCGCCCACGCGCACCGCCGTCACCTGGGGGTCGAGCAGCATCTGGAACAGCGGCAACTGCGCCGCCTCGTCCAGCAGCGACTCGACCGTCGAACCGGGCAGGCCGGGCGCGGTGGTGGCGATGCGCTGCTTGAGGATCAGGCGCAGGAGGTCGTCAAAGTGATCGATCTGCGAGGTGACGAACACCCCCGGCAGCCGCCCCAGCCCGGCCAGCATCGCGTAGATCTGATGCTCGAAGGTCAGCGGCATCCCGTTGTACTGGATAAAGACCACATAGCGTTCGCCGGGTAACTCCATCGAACGCAGCATGGCGACCCGCGCCCACGGCAGCACAATCGGGCGGATAAAGCCGCGCATCACCAACCCGTCGGAGCGCGGCTCGAACGTGGGGAACGCATTGATCAGCAGCGCCGCCAGCACGAACGCCCCCAGCACGGCCAGGAACGCCCCCACCAGCGGGTGCCAGTTGAAATCCCAGCCCTTGATTACGAAGTTGGAGGCAAAGATCAAGTTGTTGACCAGGTTCCAGATCGTCAGCAGCAAGAGGGCATAGCCCACCACGCGCACGCCCACGAAGGTGCGCCGGGGGTAGCGGAACTTGCTCGGCACCGGCCCGGCAGGCAGGGGCATGGCGACGGGCATAGTGCCCGCCCGCATCGGCGGCGGGGGCATCCCCGGCATACCGGGGCCGGGCACGTAGCCGGATGGGGCCGGACGCGGGGGGAACGGCTGGGCGGACGGAAACGCCGCTCCGGGCGGCAGTGGGGGACCCGGAGGACGGGTCACTCCCGGCGGCAGGGGCGGGCCACCCGCCCCCAGTGGGGGACGCGGCAAGCCACCCGGTGCGCCCGCCTCGGTCCCTGGAGCAGGCGGCGCAGCGGCTGTTTTTCCCGCTTGCCCCGGACGACGCAAATTTAAAGGCATGGTGACACCTCCTTTGCTCTAGTTTACCATGCTCCCGCCTTATTGCCAATAGGGAATTAGTCCGGGTTTTTCCGTGGGCGGGGGTGGTACGAGGTACGAGGTACGAGGTGTGAGGGACGAGGGACGAGGGACGAGGGACGAGGGGTGCGTGGGTTGGCGGGCACAACACAGCAGATGCTATAATGGGGCGCTTGCGCCAGGCTAGGCACCAACCACTAACCACCAACCACCAACCACCAACCACTAACCACCGCCCACCCGCCCATGACCAACCCCCAACCCCCAACCCCCAACCCCCTCACCCGGCAGCCCTTGTTCTGGCTGCTCGTGCTGGTGGGGGTAGGGCTGATGGCGGCGGCGGGGGTGCTGGGGTGGGGGCAGCAGGTCACGGTGGGCAGCCCGGCTGAACGATTGTACCTGCGCGACGGGTTTTATGAGGTGGAGCAGGGACCGGCGGGGGCGTTCCGCTGGACGCACGACTATGCCCAGGTGACGGTGCCGGGGGGCGGGCCCGGCCCCATCATCCTACGCTTGACGCTGCTGGACGCCGACCCAACCCCCCGCGCCTACTGGATCACGCTGGATGGGGTAGAGATCGAGCGGGGGCAGACGCAGCCGGGGGGCACGCCCTGGACCCTGGTCCTGCCGACCACCGTCCGCACCTTCACCCCGCTGATCGGCATCGCCAGCACGCCCTGGACCCCGCCGGGCGACAGCCGGGCGCTGGGCGTGGGCCTGCTTGGGGTGACGGTGGACGCGCCGGGGGCCGCTTTTCGCGGGATACTAGTGGAAGGCGCGTTGCTGCTGGCCGTGTTGCTGCTGGTCGCCACCGCCGCGTGGGCTACCGGACGCACCATCGCGCCGCTGGTCGCCGGGCTGAGCGTGCTGGGCTTCGCCGGGCCGCTGCTGGCCTACGGCGACCCCTGGCTGACCGTGGCCGCGCCGGTGGCCCTGGTCGGGAGCGTGATCGCCGCAGTGTGGGTCCGGCTGAGGCTACCAGAGGAGGGTCGGGGCACGCCGGTCGTGCGGTGG
>JBBSAN010000791.1:0-3642 GCA_038252265.1 Chloroflexia bacterium | reverse complement strand
GGTCGAGGAGGCGGTCAGTCATGCGGCGGCTCCCGTCAGGCCCGAGGCCCAATCGACGCAGCCGTATACGACCAGCGAGGGGAAGCAGTCCAGCGTGCGCCAGGTGGGCCGCGAGGCCGGGTAGAGGAGAGCGGGAGGCGGCGAACCGCTCTCCCGATCAATGGCTTGCAAAAATAGGTCGATGTGGAGTTCGTTGAGACCCAGGATCGCCAGGGTAAACTCATCGGCCTGGGCCGGGGTCAGGAACCATTCGGTGCCGCAGGTGGGGCAGACCACGTCCGGCTCGTGCCAGCCGACGCACCCACCGCAGCGGGGACACGGGGCGTTGCAGATCGCCGGGATGGGTTCATCATTTTCGGGGACGTTGTGCGTAAAGGGGGAAAGGGTTATAATGTTTTCGTTCACAGTGCTCTCCTTACTTGGTGTGCTGTGGGCCAGGCTCCCGGATCGTTCACCCGATCGCGGGGGCTTTTTGTGTCTCAGGCTGCTGTTGCAGCAACTGACTCAGTGGGGACGGGGACAAGGTCGGGTTTACTCCAGAGCTTGTCAGGCGTGGTGCCCAAGGCGCTAGCGATCCTACGTTGGGCAGGCGCGCTGACATTTCGCTGCGTGGTTTCCCAGCGGGACACTGTCTCTTGGGTGACACCCAAAAGCTCAGCAAGTTCCGCTTGGGTCAAGCCACGCCATTCGCGCCAAGCGCGGATTTGTAGCTCCATCGGTAAATAGCCCTCCTACTAATGCTTCATACCCCGTTGGTATGATTATACCAAGTTGGTATCCACAATGCAAGAGGGCTAGGCGCAGATATTCTTACAATTTATGCCACAGGGGTATATAATGGGGACTGTTGGGGAGGGTAGAGACTAAGATGTTAGGAGCCTGGATAAAGCAACAGCGGGAGGCACAGAATCCGCGATGGACCCAGGATGATTTGGCGTCCAGGCTAAACATCACGCAGGCGCAGGTTAGTCGCTTGGAGAAGGGAGACCGGCGACCCACGCCGGAGATGATCCATGCGCTGGCAAAGCTGTTCGATGTATCCCCCACAGACATCTTCCGCATGGCCTGGCCAGGTGGGGCAACAGCATTCGACACGCTCCAGGGGGAGGGCATTCCTTCAACGGTGCTTGAAGAGCTTCAGCAACTGGAGCCAGGCCTGACGTCAGAGGATTGGTCAGCGATGCTTGACCTAGCGCGGTTGATGGCGCGCAAGAACGCTCGGCAACCACAGCAGGGGCGTGGGCGATCTGTACAGCCAGCACAACCTGAAGGCGAACCCGACACAGCGCAGTCGGGACCGAATGAACGTATTTCGGCGCGGGGCCGCTTGCGCCGGGCGCACATCTAGCACGCGCGGCAGGTGCCGTTGCTGGGCACGCCAGAACAGAGCCGCCGACGCCTGGGCGACCGGGTCGGCCCAGAGCGGCAGCCCGCTGGGGTTATAGAGGCGCTGGCCGCGCTGCCCATTGGGGATCGCGGGGAGACCGCAGAAGTGGCAGACCAGGGTCTGGGACTGCGGATGGAGGCGCAGCAAGCTGTTGTGGCTGCGGCAATGGGCGAGGGCGGGTAGCACGGGGCGGTCACCGGTAGGGCAAAGATGTACAGCAAAGGACCCAGGGGGAAAGGAAGACGGCCAACCGTCTCCGCTGCCGTACCAACGCGGCAGGGGCGCACCCTACCAACATAGGGGTCCAGCAGGAGCCGGGTGCGGTGCCCCTTCCCGCCGGGTGAGTCTGATTATAGTACACATGTTCTAATCACGTCAAGCTGAACCGGTCCTAAAGTTTTCCACATATTCACAATCGAGGAAGGGAGGCCCGCAGTCGGGGGGTTGCGGGCCTTTGTGGCATCCAGGAGTTATGATCGCTATCCAATAGTATGCCTGGACCGGCAGACGGGCCGGTCCCCACGACGCAAAGGAGCGCACATGTCCACCCCACTTCCCGGCCCGGGGCCGGGTCCTGGTGCCCCACCCCCCTACTCGCCGCCGCCGATCTATGCCCCGCTCGCCCCGCCCCCGCCGCCTAAGCGCCGCCGGTTCCATCCGCTACTGATCGTCGGGGTGGGGTTCGTGCTGCTCCTGTGTGTGTGTAGCACCATCAGCCTGCTGGGCAACGTTGGTAAGACGCTTTATGCGACGGCGACAGCGCAGGCGGCTGCATCGGGGAGCACCGGGGCTGCGCCGGCAGCGACCGCTATCGTCGCCCAGGGCGCACCCCAAAACACGCCCGCGCCCGTCGCGCCCACTGACACCGCCGTTCCTGCCGTGCCACCCACGCCTGCCCCACCCACGGCGACCCCCGTGCCGGTGCTGGGCTTTGCCGACACCGCAACGTTCCCCGATTGGGTGATGTCGCTCGGGAAGCTGGAGACGCACGCGCAGCTGGCCGGGGCGACCGCCCAGGGGCGCTACTGGGTCGTGGCCCTCGACGCCCGCAACACCGGGGCTGCTGCCCATCCCCTGACGGATGGTTTCACGTTCATGCTCCGCGACAGCACGGGCCAGGAAACCCCGGCCCTGGTCGGCGTAGTGGTGGATAGCGCCACGAAAGCCGCCGGGCGTGAGGCCCTCAGCAAAGCAGCGGCGCCGAAAGGGCTGGTGCATCCGCTCCTGGTCTTCGACCTGCCGGCGGCCACCCTGCCCCAGCAGCTCGTCATTCGGCGAGCCGATCCGGCAGGCGAGGTACGCTACGACCTGGTTGCCACCGCGCAGGCCCAGGCCACGGCGGAGGTCCAGGCGCAGGCGACGCAGGCGGCAGTAGCCCAGGCGCAGGCGACGGGCACGGCGGTTGCCGCTGAGGCAGCGCGCTCCAAAGCCGCGCAGGCGACCACCACTGCCGAGGCGAAGCGTATCGCCAGCCTGGTCAACACCCCCGCCAAGGGCACATTCCGGGGGTCCAACAGTGATTTTCAGGTGGCATTGGGTGTCGAGCGCTATGTGCAATCGCTGGGCTATGAGACCGCCTCCGCCCGCAGCCACTATGTGGTGCTCGGGGTGGCCGTCTACAATGAGTCGAACCGGACCCAGGCCATCAACCCCAACGACTTCACGCTGACCCTGACCGATGGCAGTACCTATGCCTATGACAGTGCGACCTTCACCTATGAGAATCCCTTCCCGTCGGTGAACGTGCCAGCGGGGGCGAACGGCGGGGGCGCGCTGGTGTTCCTGACCAGCAAGCAGGCCGCCCCGCATTACCTGATTTTTCAGCCGTTCCTGGCCGACGAGATCCGCATTGACCTGACGGCCATTGGTGATCCAGATAAGTAGTACCCGTCCGCAGGGGTGAGCGGAGATGTTCTGCGGAAACCCCTGCGGATGCGCCGGGCTACACCCCTGCGGACCAACCCCCGCGATTCGTGCCTGTTCACCTGCTAAACAGACCCGGTAAAACCTGCTAAACAGCCTGCTAAACAAGTGACACGCTATTAGCAAGGAATCCGCGCCCGATGCCAACCCTGACCCTGGCCGAGTTCATCCATCGCTGGCAGACCGCGACCCTCACCGAGCAGAGCGCGGCCCAGCCCCACTTCCTCGACCTCTGTGCGGTGCTCGACCAGGCCACGCCCGCGCAGGCCGACCCGACCGGCTCCTGGTACACGTTCGAGCGCGGCGTGACCAAGACCGGCGGCAAGGCCGGG
>JBBSAN010000790.1:0-3653 GCA_038252265.1 Chloroflexia bacterium | reverse complement strand
CTCGCTGGCCGATTTGGAGACCCAGATCCGGGCGTTTATTGACTACTACAATCGGACGATGGCCAAGCCCTTTGCCTGGACCTACCGCGGGAAGGCCCTGGTCGCCTAAACCGTTGGTCTATTTAGGCCTAGCTGTACTAGTTCATCGCCCTGGACCACCAATCACTACTTGCGGGCCATCACCGCGCGCAGCCCCCAGGATATCTGGGCGGCGGGGCACTATGATTACGGGACCTTGATCCTGCACTGGGATGGAGTCACCTGGCAGGGTGCAGCCCAGCCCGAATGCGGCGGACATTAATGAGCCACACGGGGTATGCGGTCCCGCAGCGATTTTGAGGGGATTTTGCGCGGCGACGGGGCGGGCCGCACCGGGCGCGGGGGTGCGCCGCCGGTGGTCTTCCCCTAAATAGCCCCGGATCAGGCCGCTGCGGAGCGTGTAGAAGGGGTCTACAGCCCGAAACCCCGGTGGTTGCGGGGATCGCGGCCCAGCAAAGTATGCCCGCCCGCCCATTCCATGTCAAGTCGGGCCAGTCGGCGAATTCTGCAAAGCTCTCCTGTGGTGGGATCGGGGAGGCGTGCGATGAGCAGGGGCGGCCCTACGTCCGGCCCTATGGAACCGCCACGCACGGGCAGGCGACTAAAATAGTGGCCCATGCCTTTTTCGCGGGGCACTATGCCCCATGGCAGAGCGGCCCGCCGAAATAGCCGCGCCGGGCCGCGCCCAAAGGGCGGGGGGCGCGGCCCCTGGTGCGGCCCAAGCAGGCGGTGCGGGTGGGGGCGAATAGTCGGGGGGGGTGGAACAGGAGGGCCGACAGGTACGGGTGCGCTTCAGTGAGAGCAGCAGTCTGGCGGGGACGGTGATCCACCAGGCGGGGTCGCAACTCGTGCAGTTGGCGTTCCCCTTTGGCGTTCCGTTTTGATGGCGCATTCATGGATCGCTCGCTGGTTGCACAAACGTTAGGCTAAGTTGCTGAAGATATACATTCTTGCAGAGTAGAGAGATTAATGAGTTGAAAGAAATTATTTTACCAATCTGTTACCAAATATGTAGTCTTCTTTTTATCTTTTGGTGTTAAAATAAGATACAGGAGATCACCTTATGGTGCAACTCTCTTACACATGGGCGTGCGGACCCCAGGATTATGAGGCCCGCACTTGTTCAAGGGACGGGCGCTGGATGACCAGGGGGGCAGGGAATTGAAGAACAACAGGTGGACGTTCACAACAGCAACTCATTTTAGTAGCACCAAGCATAGCTTCGCCCGGTGGTGGCGCAACGGGCTGCGCCTGTTGGCGTGGGTGTTACCGATCTTCCTCCTGGGCGGTGGGAGCCTGTTCGCCCTGGCCCGCACGGGCTTGCCCGGGGTGGTCGCCAGCGACCCCTGTAGCTCGCCGGCCAACGGCATCGTCGCCGAAAACTGCCTGGCCGGTAATCCCGCGTCCGAGTGGGAGGTCAGTGGGGCCGGGGATCCCACCATCCAGGGGTTTGCCACCGACATCAGCGTGAACCGCGGCCAGACGGTCCACTTCAAAATCGACACGGCTGCCACGGCCTACCAGATCGACATCTACCGCCTCGGCTATTACGGCGGCAACGGGGCACGGCGGGTCGCGACGATCCAGCCGGAAGTCAGCCTGCCGCAATCCCAGCTGGCCTGTCTGAACGACCCGGCCACCGGCTTGAACGATTGCGGCAACTGGGCCGTGTCGGCCTCCTGGGCGGTCCCCGCCGATGCCACCTCGGGGATCTATATCGCCCGCCCGGTGCGGGGCGACACCAGCGGGGCGAGCCATATCCCGTTTATCGTCCGCGATGATGCCGGGACCTCCGCCCTGCTCTTCCAAACCTCCGACACGACCTGGCAGGCTTATAACCAGTACGGGGGCAACAGCCTCTATGTCGGGGGGCCGGGGGTCAACCCGGGGCGGGCCTATAAAGTCAGCTACAACCGCCCGATCACCACCCGCGGCACCAGCGCCGAGGACGGGGTGTTCAACGCCGAGTACCCGATGGTCCGCTGGCTGGAGGCCAACGGCTACGACGTAAGCTATTTCACCGGCGTGGACAGCGATCGCTTCGGCAGCCTGATCGGCCACCACCGGGTCTTTCTCTCGGTCGGGCACGACGAATACTGGTCGGGCGGGCAGCGCGCCAACGTTGAAGCGGCCCGCGGTGCCGGGACGAACCTGGCCTTCTTCAGCAGTAACGAGATCTTCTGGAAGACCCGCTGGGAAACCAGCAGCGACGGCAGCAACACGCCCTACCGCACGCTCGTCTCCTATAAAGAGACTCATGCCGGGGCCAAGATCGATCCCAGCGCAACCTGGACGGGCACCTGGCGCGATCCGCGCTTCAGCCCCCCGGCAGACGGCGGGCGGCCTGAGAACGGGCTGTCGGGCACGATCTTCACCGTGAATTGCTGTGCGGCGGCGCTCGAAGTGCCGGCAGCCGACGGCAAGATGCGCTTCTGGCGCAACACCAGCATCGCCAACCAGGCGCCGAACAGCACGACCACGCTGGCGGATGGCACCCTCGGTTATGAGTGGGACGAGACGCTGGACAACGGCGCGCAGCCGCCAGGGCTGATCTACCTCTCCACTGCCGCCGTGAACGTGCCTGAGCGCCTCCTGGACTACGGCTCGACCTATGGGCCGGGGCTGGCTACGCACCACGCTACGCTCTACCGGCACAGCAGCGGGGCGCTGGTGTTTGGGGCGGGCACGCTACAGTGGTCCTGGGGACTGGACAGCAACCATGACCGGGGCAACGCCGCGCCCAGCCTGGACATGCAACAGGCCACAGTGAACCTGTTCGCTGATATGCTGGCGCAGCCCGCGACGCTGCAAGCCGGGCTGATGACCGCCACCGCCTCCACCGATAGTGCCGCGCCGAGTTCGACCATTACCGCGCCCGCGCCGGGCAGCCATGTCCCGCAGGGAGCGCCCGTGACCATCAGCGGCACGGCCACCGATAATGGGGGCGGCGTGGTCGGCGGGGTGGCGGTCTCGGTGGACGGGGGGGCCACCTGGCACCCGGCCACCGGGCGCGCCACCTGGACCTACGAGTGGACGCCGGCGGCACTCGGATCGGTGACGATCCGGAGCCGCGCCGCAGACGACAGCGGCAACCGCGAAGCGCCCGGGGTGGGCAGCACGGTGACGGTCGATCCCCGCACCTGCCCCTGTAGCATCTGGGACGACACGGCGGTCCCGGCCAATTCCGACGCCAATGACCAGCAACCGATTGAGGTCGGCGTGAAGTTCCGGGCCGACGTAGACGGCTTCATCACCGGCCTGCGCTTCTACAAAGGCGCAGCCAACACCGGCACCCACCTGGGCCACCTGTGGACCAGCACCGGCACCCAACTGGCCGAGGCGACGTTCACCGGCGAGACAGCCTCCGGCTGGCAGGAAGTCAGTCTGAACTCGCCCGTGGCGGTCACCGCCGGGACCACCTATGTGGCCTCCTACCACTCGTCGGCGGGCTACTATGCGTATACCACCTCGTACTTCACCGCAGCCACCGATAGCCCGCCGCTACACGCGCTGGCCGATGGGGTGGATGGGCCGAACGGCGTCTATCACTATGGCGCGACCGGCTTCCCCACCGACAGCTACCAGGCCAGCAACTATTGGGTGGACGTTGTGTT
>JBBSAN010000789.1:0-3666 GCA_038252265.1 Chloroflexia bacterium | reverse complement strand
TCGGCGCGAATGATCGGGGCCAGCACGGCGTTGTTGCACGGGGTGGAACAGGATCGGCAAGAACTGGACGTGCAGCGCGTGCAAGAATGGGCCGACGAACCCTACCGGCGCAAGCTGGGCCTGATCGCCGAGCGCCTGCGCCGCACCGAAACCGGGCAACCGGGCGGCTATAGCGATGCGACCGCCTTGCTGAGCGACCTTCAGGCCATCGAAACGAGCCTGCGGGCGCATGGCGGGGCGCGGATTGCCGCCGGGCCGATCCGCGACCTGCACCGCCGGGTGGAAATCTTCGGTCTGCACCTGGCCGAACTGGAAATCCGCCAGCACGCCGATCGCCACACCGCCGCCGTGGCCGAACTGCTGGGCCTGGCCGGGGTGCCCGACTATGCGGGGCTGGACGAGGCAGCCCGCCTGGCCCTGTTGGAAGACCGGCTGCGCGGTGCCCCCCCGCCCATCCCCGCCGATGCCCTCTCGCCCGCGACCCGCGAAGTGCTGGATACCTTCCGGGCGATGCACGATATCCAGCAGTTGGCCGGGCGCGACGCTTGCCAGACGGTGATCATTTCGATGAGCCGCGCCGCCAGCGATGTCCTGGCCGTGCTCTTCCTGGCGCGCGAGGCCGGGCTGTTCGCCTGGCCGGAAGACGCGGCCACGCCCACCAGCCGCCTGGATGTGGTCCCGCTGTTCGAGACGATCACCGAACTGCGGGCCTGCGGCGAGGTGCTGGGGCGGCTGTTCACCGGGCCGCTCTACCGGGCTGTGCTCCGTACTCGGGGTGACCGCCAGCAGGTGATGGTCGGCTACTCCGACAGCAACAAGGACGGCGGCTACCTGTCGGCCACCTGGCAGACCTACCAGGCACAAGGGGTGATGGCCGAGGTGGCGCGGGCGGTGGGGGTGGAACTGGTCGTGTTTCATGGTCGGGGCGGGGCGGTGGGGCGCGGCGGCGGGCCGACCGGGCGCGCGATTATGGCCCGCCCGCTCGGCGCGACCGCCCCCAACCGGAAGGTGACCGAACAGGGCGAAGTGATCTCGGCGCGCTACGGCCAGCCTGCGATTGCCGAGCGCCATTTCGAGCAGGTCGTCCATGCCTTGCTGCTGTCGGCCTGCGGCCCCCCTGCCGCGCCGCCGCCCGACGAGTGGGTAGCGACCATGGAGCGCCTGGCTGCCGCGTCACGGGAACACTATACCCGCGAGGTGAAGGAGAACCCGGCCCTGCTTACCTTTTTCCGCCAGGCGACCCCGTTCCCCGAGCTGGGCACGCTCAACCTGGCCTCGCGCCCGGTCAGCCGCGCCGGGCACCCTGATACCGAACTGGCCCTGGACGATCTGCGCGCGATCCCCTGGGTCTTTAGCTGGACGCAGATCCGGGCCAATCTGCCGGGGTGGTTTGGCCTGGGCACCGCGCTGCTGGACGAAATCGCGGTGGGGGGGCTGGACCGCGTGAAGGCGATGTATCGCGGCTGGCGTTTCTTCGCCATGGCGCTGGACAACGCGCAACGGAGCCTGGGCACCGCCGACATGCCCACCGCCCGCCGCTATGCCGCCCTGGCCGCCGATGGCGCACCGGTGTTCGCGCGGATCGAAGCCGAGTATGAGCGCAGTGTGGCCGCTATTCTCCAGATCACCGGGCAGGCCGCCCTGCTGGAGCACTCGCCTATTCTCTCCCGCTCGATCAAGCTTCGCAACCCCTATGTCGATGCCCTCCACCTGGCCCAGATCGCCTTGTTGCGCCGCTACCGTGCCTTGCCCGACGATGCGCCCGCGGCGGCCCGCGCCGATCTGCTCGACGCGATCCACCACAGCATCAATGGCATCGCGGCGGGCTTGCAGACGACGGGGTGATGCGTGAAACGTGAAACGTGATGTGTGAAACGTGATGTGTGAAACGTGACGCGTGATGCGTGATGCGTGTTTTTTGGGAAGTCTAGATTAGCTACACATCCAACTACTCATCCGCTGCCCATCTATGATAAAATTGGGCGGATATTATCACGCAATACGCAATACGCAATACGCAATACGCAATACGCATCACGCATCACGCATCACGCGTCACGTTTCACGTTTCACGCACAAGGAGCCAGAGCCGACCATGCGGGTATTAATCATTGGAGGCGGGGCGCGGGAGCACGCCTGTATGTGGGCGTTGCTGCGCAGTCCCGAGGTGGAGAAGATCTATTGCGCGCCGGGCAATCCGGGGACCAGCACCCTGGCCGAGAATGTGCCGATCACGGTGGACAGCGTCGAGGGGGTCCATGCCATCGCCCGTTGGGCCTGGGGCAATCATATTGACCTGACCGTGGTCGGGCCGGAACTTCCCCTGAGCCTGGGGGTGGTGGACGAGTTCCAGAACCTCAAGCTGCCCATTGTCGGGCCGACGAAGGCGGCGGCGCGGATCGAGACGAGCAAAGCCTGGGCACGCGACTTTATGGCCCGCCACCGCATCCCCACGCCGCGCTATGTGGTGGCCCCCACGCTCCAGGCGTTGCAGGGGGTGCTGGCGCAGGCCCGCTTTCCCCTGGTGCTGAAAGCCGATGGGCTGGCCGGGGGCAAAGGGGCGCTGGTGGTGCATTCGCTGGAGGAGGCGCGGGCGGGGTTACGGGCGATGTTGCAGTCGGGGGCGCTGGAGCCGGGGCGCGAGACGGTCGTCTGCGAGGAGTTCCTGACCGGGCGCGAAGTGAGCGCGCTGTGCTTTACCGACGGCAAGACGCTGTGGCCCATGCCCCCCGCCTGCGACTATAAGCGGCTCCAGGATGGCGATAGCGGGCCGATGACCGGTGGCATGGGCGCGTATAGCCCCCCCGGCTGGATCGGTGACCGGGCCTGGCAGGAAATCGCGGCGACGGTGCTGTGGCCGGCGGTGGAAGGCCTGGCCGCCGAGGGGTGCCCGTTCCAGGGCTTTCTCTATGCCGGGTTGATGATCACCGCCAGCGGGCCGAAGGTGCTGGAGTTCAATGCCCGCCTGGGCGACCCGGAGGCGCAGGTGCTGCTGCCCCGGCTGGCGAGTGACTTCGCCGACCTGCTGACGGCCATTGCGGCGGGCCGCCTGAGCGAGGTACACCCGGTCTGGGGGGGGGAGGCCACCTGTGGCGTGGTGTTGGCCTCTGATGGCTATCCCGGCCCGGTGCTGAAGGGGCACCCGATCAGCGGCCTGGGCGACTTGCAGGAGGGGGTTCTTGCCTTCCATGGCGGCACCAAGTTCCTCGATCCGCAGGCTGCGCCGACGATTGACGCTCTGGAACGCCTGCCCAGCACTGCCGGGCTGACCCCGCAGGAGATCGCCGATCTGGTGCTCCCCCCGCCCCCCCCGCTCCGCGTCCTGCCGATTATGGGACGGTTTGTCTCGGCGCTGGCCGGGCCGAAGAAAACGCCCCCCCCGCCTAATATAGATATGCTGCTGAGCGGCCCCACGCTGGTGACCGACGGCGGGCGGGTGATCACCCTGGTGGCGCGGGGCGCGACCCTGGCCGAGGCGCGGGCGATGGTCTACCGCAACGTCGGGCGCGTCCGCTTCGAAGGGATGCACTACCGGGGGGATATCGGCCAGGAGTAACGAGTGATGAGCGATGAGGGATGAGCGATGAGTGATACGTGATGAGGTACGGGAAGTATAATTGTTTCCTTATTCCTTATTCCTTATTCCTTATTCCTTATTCCTCATCC
>JBBSAN010000788.1:0-3666 GCA_038252265.1 Chloroflexia bacterium | reverse complement strand
TGAAGAAGTCGGCTTCGGCGGCGAACGCCGGGGCCAGCAGAGCCGCCGCCGGAACCTCGACCATGATGCCGACGGCGATTTCGGCGGCAACGGCTAGCCCCGCTGTGGTCAACTCCGCCCGCACGTCCTCCACCATCGCCCGCGCCCGGCGCAGTTCATCGAGCGTGGCGATCATCGGGAACATCAGGTAGGCGGCCCGCCCGGCTCCGGCCTGGAGCACCGCCCGGATCTGGGGCCGCAACAGGTCGGGCCGGTCCAGGCCGATGCGGATGCCGCGCCAGCCCAGGAACGGGTTGGCCTCGCCCGTAAAATCGAGATAGGGCGGCGGCTTGTCCCCTCCCAGGTCCATCGTCCGCACCACGATCTCGCCCGGCAAAGCCGCGTAGATCGCCCGGTAGGTGGCGAGTTGTTCCGCCTCGTCGGGCACATGATCGAGGAACAAGAACTCGGTACGGAGCAGGCCGATCCCCTCGGCCCCCGCCGCTGCGGCAGCCTCGGCATCGGCCACCGACCCGGCGTTGGCAACCAGCCGCACCCGCTGGCCGTCGGGGGTTTCGGCGGGCAAGTCGCGCTGCGCCATCCCTCGTGCCAGCCGGGCCTGCTGATCGGCCTGCCAGGCGGTATAAGTCGCCAGCCGCGCCGCCGAGGGGTAGCGCACCAGCAGCCCGGCCTCGCCGTTAATCAGCAGAGATTCGCCGTCGGCGGGGGGGAGTGTGCCCAACCCGCAGATCAGCGGCACACCCAGCGCCCGCGCCACCACCGCCGCGTGCGAAGTGGGTCCACCCCCCGCCAGGGCGATGCCCCGCACCTGCTGCCGGTCCAGCCCCACCGTCTCGGAGGGCGAAAGATCGTCGGCCAGGATGATGCAGGGGTGCGCGAGGTGGCCCAGGTCGGTCGGCGGGGCATCGCCGCGCACCAGCCGGGCGGCCCGCGCTCCCACATCGCGCACGTCGGCAGCCCGTTCGCGGAGGTAGGCATCGTCCAGCATCGCCAGCACGGCGGCTTGCTCACCGGCGGCATGGAGGATCGCCGTGTCCGCTGCCTCGAACTCGGTCGCCACCAGTTCCAGTGCGCGCTCACCCAGCGTTGGGTCCTGGGCCATCAGCGCCTGGGCGGTGAAGATCGCCGCTTCGTCCGGGCCGACCTGCGCGGTCACCTCGGTGATCAGCCGCTCCAGTTCCGCCACCGCCTCGGCCAGCGCCGCCTGCACCCGCGCCTGCTCCGCCGGAACCGCCGCCGCCGTAATCGGCGGGGAGGGCGCGGCAGGGGCCGGGCGGTGGACGATCAGCCCCGGAGCCAGGGCCTGGCCCGGCGCGGCGGGCACCCCCTGGAGCACGATTTCGTCCTCGGCGGGTGGCGGTATCATCAGCTTACCCGGCGGCCACGGTGTCGGCCACCGCCCGCAGCAACAAGGCGGAGGACGTGGCCCCTGGATCCTGATGGCCGATGGCCCGTTCGCCCAGGTAGCTCGCCCGGCCCTTACTTGCCAGCAGCGGGATCGTAGCCTTCGCGCCTTCCTCGGCGGCGGTGGCGGCGCGGTCGAACGCCTGGGGCAGATCCAGGCCTTCCGCTTCCGCTGCGGCCAGCGCCTCTTGCGCGGGCACCAGCGCGTCCAGCATCGTTTTTTCGCCGGTCGTGGCCTTGCCCCGGTCGCGGACGCCCTGCACGGCGGCGTTCAGCCCGACCACGCAATCGGCCAGGGTGAGCACCGGCTTGCCCGCCAGCGCCGCCCCGGCCCGCAAAAAGGCGGTGCCATAGAGCGGCCCCGACGCGCCGCCCACGGTAGAGATCAGGGTGCTGGCAACCAGCTTGAGCACCGCGCCGGGGTCTTGCCCTGCGGCGATGTCGAGCTTGGCCCCCACCGCCGTGAACCCCCGGTCCATGTTGATCCCGTGGTCAGCGTCTCCAATGGCAGAGTCGAGGTCGGTCAGGTACTGGCGCTGCTCATGCAGCACCGTTTGGATGCGCCGTATACACGCCACCAGCAGTTCGGAGGTCATCTCCATCAACAAATCCTCCTTACGATTTTGGATTTTGGATTTTAGATTTTGGAATGGGTTCTTGCATGGTCTCCGGCGATACTCGGCAAGCCGCAATCCAAAATCTAAAATCCGCAATCGTCAGACTCCCCAGCGCAGCGCCGGGGTGTGGACCGGGGCATCCCATAGCTTCAGCATCTCAGCGTCGGCGCGCACCAGGGTGATCGAACAACCGGCCATCTCCAGCGAAGTGATGTAGTTGCCGACCAGGCGGCGGGCGATCTGGACGCCGTGCCCCTTCAGGATCTCGTTCAGCTTGTTATAAACGATGTATAGCTCGATCAACGGTGTGCCACCCATGCCGTTGACCATAGCGATCACCTGATCGCCGGTCTTCAGACCCAGGTCGCTGACGATGGGGCCGGTCAGCATGTCGGTGATCTCATCGGCAGTCGCCATTTTCATGCGCTTGCGGCCCGGCTCGCCGTGGATGCCGATGCCGATCTCCATCTCGTCGTCGCCCAACTCAAAGGTCGGCTTGCCCGCCGCAGGCACGGTGCAGGAGGTGAGGGCCATGCCCATGCTGCGCCCCGCCTCGTTCACCCGGCGGCACATTTCGGCCACGGCAGCTAGCGGGGCACCCTGCTCGGCCAGCGCGCCGGTGATCTTTTCGGCCAGCACCGTCGCGCCCACGCCGCGCCGCCCGGTGGTGTAGAGGCTGTCCTGCACCGCCACATCGTCGTTGATCACCACGGTGGCGATTTCGACGTTGTCGGCCTGGGCCAGTTCCGCCGCCATCTCAAAGTTCAGTACGTCGCCGGTGTAGTTCTTGACGATGTGCAGCACGCCCGCGCCGCCGTCTACCGCCTTGGTCGCGGCCAGCATCTGGTCGGGCACCGGCGAGGTGAAGACCGCACCGGCGCAGGCCGCATCGAGCATCCCCATGCCGACAAAGCCGCCGTGCATCGGCTCGTGGCCGCTGCCGCCGCCGCTGATCACGCCCACTTTGCCCTGGCGGGGGGCATCCAGGCGGATGACCAGGCTGTTCTCGAAGTCCACCCGGATCAGGTCGCCGTGGGCCTCGGCCATGCCGTGCAACGCTTCCGAAACGACATTGTCTACATTATTAATCAGCTTTTTCATCATCCCTCTCCTTCTTTGCAGAGCCATCGTCAGTCGCGCCGGGCGCAGGAGGCGGGAGGGTGGCGAGGCTCGCGGGCGGGGGATAGGATCCCGGCGCGCTACTCAACACCGCCAGCACAGCGGCCAGGGCTTCCACTTCATCGCTACCTTCAACCGTAACCGTGAGATCGCTCCCCTGCCGCACCCCCAGGCTGAGAAGCTGAATGATGCTGCGCGCATCGGCCCGCCTGGTGCCGTGCAGCAGCCGCACCTGCGACCGGTACCGCCCCGCTGTTTGCACCAGGAGGGCGGCAGGCCGCGCATGGAGACCCACCGGATCGAGAATAGTGACCGTGGCCTGTTGCACTTGGGGTCTCCCTAATCGAGATTCTTGGGCATATGCCGCGCACCTTCGACGGCTTCCATCACTTCAGCCAGGGTGTTACCCAGCCCGGCATGGATCACAGCGATCACCGCGCCCTCGACCAGGGGCGCGCCGCTGATCCGTACTTCGCAGGGTGGTGCGGGATCGAACAGGTCCAGGGCCGCCTCGGTGCTGAGTACG
>JBBSAN010000787.1:0-3674 GCA_038252265.1 Chloroflexia bacterium | reverse complement strand
ATGCTGACCGGCGAGAGCCTGCCGGTCGAGAAGGGGCCGGGCGACCCGGTCATCGGGGCCACGTTGAACAAGAGTGGGTCGTTCACTTTCCGCGCCACGCGGGTGGGCAAAGATACCGCCCTGGCCCAGATCGTCCGCCTGGTCGAAGAAGCGCAAGGCTCGAAAGCGCCGATCCAGCGCGTGGCCGACACGATTTCGTCCTATTTTGTCCCGGCGGTGCTGGGGCTGGCCGCGCTGACCTTCGTCCTCTGGTTCTGGCTGGGGCCGGAACCGAAATTCACCTTCGCCCTGGTGACGATGATCGCCGTCTTGATCATCGCCTGCCCCTGTGCGCTGGGCCTGGCGACGCCGACCGCGATCATGGTCGGCACCGGCAAGGGCGCAGAGTTCGGCGTGTTGATCCGGGGTGGCGAAGCCCTGGAAGGGGCCTACAAAGTGACCGCTATCGTGCTGGATAAGACCGGCACGCTGACGCGGGGCAAGCCGACCGTGACCGATGTGGTGACCACCAACGGCTTGAGCGAGGCCGACCTGCTGCGGCTGGTCGCCAGCGCCGAGCGGGGGTCAGAGCATCCGCTGGGTGAGGCTATCGTCAGCAGCGCCACCGAACGCGGGCTGATCATCGCGCCTGCCACCCAGTTCCAGTCGGTGACGGGGCATGGCATCGCTGCGACGGTCGAAGGCCGCGATCTGCTGATCGGCAACGCCCGGCTGATGAGCGACCACCGGATCGAGTTGAACGGCCTGGGCGACCGGGCCGCAACTCTGGCGACGGCGGGCAAAACGCCGATGTATGTGGCCGTGGACGGGCAGTCCGCCGGGCTGATCGCCGTGGCCGATACGCTGAAGCCGGAGTCGAAAGAGGCCGTTCGTGCCCTCCAGGCGCTCGGCCTGGAAGTGTGGATGCTGACCGGCGACAACGCGGCGACCGCACAGGCTATCGCCGCCGAAGTGGGCATCACCAACGTCATGGCCGAGGTGCTGCCGGGCCAGAAGGCGGCCAAAGTCAAGGAATTGCAGGCGGCAGGCAAAGTGGTGGCGATGGTGGGCGACGGTGTGAACGATGCTCCGGCGCTGGTCCAGGCCGACCTCGGTATCGCCATCGGCACCGGCGCAGACGTGGCGATGGAGGCATCGGATATCACCCTGATCGGCGGTGACGTGCGCGGGGTGGTGACGGCGATTGCCCTCTCCCGCCGCACGATCGGCACCATCCGCCAGAACCTGTTCTGGGCCTTCTTCTACAATATCATCCTGATCCCGGTGGCGGCGGGCGTGCTCTACCCGCCCCTCGGCGTCTTGCTCAACCCGATCATGGCCGGGGCGGCGATGGCAATGTCCAGCGTGAGCGTGGTGACTAACTCGCTGCGGCTGCGCGGCTTCACTCCGCCGCAAACGCCGGAGGAGATCCTCCATCCGCCGCTGCGCCGCCGCCTCGCGGATGTCGGCTACCTGCTGGCGATTGGCGGGCTGGCGTTGGCGGTGGGGGCCGGGTCGCTGTTCTTCTTCCGCCCGGCGATGGGCACGAGCGCGGCCCCGGCCATCCAGTGGACAGTCAGCACTGATGTCAGCCTGGATGTCAGCGAACCGTTGGCCCCCGGCCAGCCCGTCAACCTGACCTTCAACCTGACCGATATCACCAGCGGCAAGACGCAGACCGCCCTGGCGACCGAACACGAAGCGCCGATGCACCTGATCGTGGTCAGCAAAGACCTGACCTCGTTCGCCCATCTCCACCCGCAGCCAGCGGGCGTGCCGGGCCAGTGGACGGTGCCGTACACCTTCCCGGTGGCGGGCAGCTATGCGCTGTACGACGAATTCACCGTCAACGGCAAGGGCACGCAAGTCCAGCAATTCGGCCTCACCGTGGGCGACAGCAACGGCCTGGTCGCGCACCTCACGCCCGACCTGGGGGCGCAACAAAGCGGACCATATACCGTGCAACTCCTGCCCCCGGCGACGGTGCGGGCCGGGCAAATGGCCGGGTTCGCCGTGCGGATCACCCGCAACGGTGCCCCTGCCACCGATTTGCAGCCCTACCTGGGCGAGGCCGGGCACGCCATCGTCCTGGACGAACGCGCCGGGAACTTTGCCCACCTGCACGCCGCCGTAGGCACTGTGCCCGCCGCCGCCACGATGGGCGAAATGGCCGCACCCCCGGCCTCGTTCGGCCCCGACCTGACCTTCAGCCACCCCTTCCCCCAGCCGGGCCGCTACAAAGTCTGGCTCCAGTTCCAGGCCGCCGGTCAGGTTCAGACCGTCGCCTGGGTTGTCGAAGTGTCCAAATAACCACCTACCGAAAGGAAATCTATCCCATGTCTCAAATTATTCTCGAAGTCCCCGATATCTCCTGCGATCATTGCGCCCACGCCATCACCCAGGCCCTCCAGGGCGAACCCGGTGTGCAGGCCGTCCAGGTTGATATTCCGGGCAAGGCGGTCCAACTCGACTACGACGAGGCGACGCTGGACATGGCCCATGTCAACGCCGTCCTGGACGACGAGGGATACCCGGTGGCGGGCACCCATGCCCCTGACCCCAACGCCAAGAAGCGCGTGATGATCCCGCTGACCGGCAAGTAACCCGCGCCCGCGATACTGGATACAAAAGCCTGCCGCTTATGCGGCAGGCTTTTGTTATGCGCCAATCCCCTCCAGTCGGGATAGAAAACATCCCCGCTGTCATCTAACGACTATTTGCCCCAGTCTGTCTCTGGGCGGTGCATCGGTGCCATACCCATACTGTCATCCTGAGCGCAGCGAAGGATCTTGCTGGCGCCAAAAGGTTGTTACCGGAGATCGGGATCTTGCCTTGATCACCTTTGACCGCCGAGCCTACCTTCGCTGCTCTCAGGATGACATATCCCTGAAGTCAATGCCTATTGTCTCGTTCTTGTGGTGCTATCTCTTGCGAACTCGTTCTTGCTGTACTAAGAAAAGGGCCGGTGTAATCAGTGTAGAAGTAGATGCTTTATCATCTGGGCATCAACTATCCGTAGGATCTATTGAGGAATAGCGAGCGCTCTCTACGGGAATGGCACGGAATTTGCCTTGTATATCCGCAAGCCACGCTGCTCATTGTAGTCAGGTCAACGCAGACAAATGTTGACATAGTGCTATTACTCCGCACCGGCGGGGCAGCGGCCAGGTCTACCAACTACCACACACTACATTGCAGAATCAAAGGAGACTAAGCATGAGCGTTACCAATATTCAAGGCTTGTTTATCCACGAACTGGGCGACATGTATTATGCCGAGCAGAAGCTCGTTGAGGCCTTAGGCGAACTGGCTAAGGAATCCACCCGCCAGGATCTCCAACAGGCGTTCCTGTCACACCGCCAGGAAACTCAGGGACACGTTCAGCGCCTGGAGCAGGTGTTCGGGCTGTTGAACATGCAAGCGAAGGCCGAAACCTGCCAGGGGATCGAAGGGCTGATCAAAGAGAAGAAGAACTTCACCAGCAAGGAAAGCCCGACGCCTGACATCCTCGATATGTACAACATCGGCGCGGCGCAGAAGACCGAGCGCTACGAGATGACCGCCTACGAGAACCTGATCCTGATGGCGCAGCAGTTGGGCCTGACCCAGGCCGTCCCGTTGCTCCAGCAGAACTTGCAGGAAGAGCAGGCCGCGTTCAAGAAGCTGCAAGGCCTGGCCCAGCAGGGCACTATGGT
>JBBSAN010000786.1:0-3677 GCA_038252265.1 Chloroflexia bacterium | reverse complement strand
CGGGCCGGGCGAGCCGTGCCCCGGCCTCTATTACCGGCCCAACAACAATGTCACGCGGGGGCAGGTCAGCAAGATCGTCGCCCAATCGGCGGGCTTCAACGATGTCATCCCCAGCACGCAGCAGACGTTCCAGGATGTGGCCCCCGGCAGCACCTTCCACCTCTACGTGGAGCGGCTGAGCACGCGGGGCATTATCGGCGGCTACCCCTGCGGCGGGGCGGGCGAACCGTGTGTCGCGCCGACGAACCGGCCCTACTTCCGTGCCAACAACAACGTCACGCGGGGCCAACTCGCCAAGATCGTCTCCGGGGCGGCGGGTTGGACCGAGACCCCAACCGGCCAGACGTTCCAGGACGTGGCCCCCGGCAGCACCTTCTATCTCTACATCGAGCGCATGTCGAGCCGGGCGATCATCGGCGGCTATCCCTGCGGCGGGGCGGGTGAGCCGTGCGTCGTCCCGACGAACCGGCCCTATTACCGGCCCAACAACAACGCCACGCGGGGCCAGATGAGCAAGATCGCCGCCTCGGCCTTCTTCCCCAACTGCTACACGCCGGGGCCAACCCCCACAGCAACGAACACGCCCACCCGCACGCCCACGGCGCTCCCCACGGCCACGCCTAACGGGGTCTGCACGCTCTTCCCGGCCAACAACATCTGGAACCGCAACATCGCCGCGCAGCCCACCTATGCGCGCTCCGCCGCCTATATCAGTAGCATGGGCACCGGGTCGCCCCTGCATCCCGATTTCGGGTCGGGGCTGTACCAGGGCAGGCCAATTGGCATCCCCTATACGACCGTGCCCGGCAACCAGCCGCTCGTCCCGATCACCTTCGACATCGCTGATCAAAGCGACCCTGGCCCCTATCCGATCCCGACCAACGCGCCGATCGAGGGCGGCCCGACCAGTCCCAACGACCGCCATGTGCTGGTCATCGAGCGGGGAAGTTGCACCCTCTATGAGATGTGGGCGTCCTACCCGAACACGGACGGAAGCTGGAACGCCGGGTCGGGTGCCCATTGGCTGCTCGGCTCGAACGCCCTGCGAACCGACACCTGGACCTCGGCAGACGCGGCGGGCCTGCCCATCCTGCCGGGCTTAGCGAGCTATGACGAGGTGGCAAGCGGGGTGATCCGCCACGCCCTGCGCTTCACCGTGGACGCCACGCAGCACGCCTACCTCTGGCCTGCCCGCCACCAGGCCAGTGCGATCACCGACCCGAACGTGCCGCCGATGGGCTTGCGCCTGCGTCTGAAGGCCAGCGTCAACATCAGTAGCTACCCGCCCCAGGCGCGGGTAATCCTCCAGGCGCTGAAGGATTACGGCATGTTCCTGGCCGACAATGGTAGTTCGATCTACCTCAGTGGCACGCAAGATGAACGCTGGGACAACGACGACTTGCACACGCTCCAGCAGATCCACGGCTCCGACTTCGAGGCGATTGACGAGTCGGGCCTGATGATCGATCCCAACTCGGGGCAGAGCCGCTAGGATCGGCTTGTTTGGGCACAAAGAGGGGCCACGGGCAGTTTACATCTGCCCGTGGCCCTATTGTGTTGCGCCGGATTAGTGGCAGGCGGTGCCGCTGGCTTCCACGGTGATGTGCCCATCCAGGTTGTTGCCCCGGCCCACCGCGCTGTTAGTGACGACCAGCACCACCCCGGTCACGTCCTCGGCGGCGCGGTCGCGGCAAAAGACCCGCGTGTTCTGCGTGCTCCAGTCCTCCACATAACGCCGCGTAGGATGGGCCGGGTCGCCCACGGTGAGGATCGCCTGCACCCCCAGCCCTGTCTGCCCGTGCAGTTCGCTCAGATCGAATTTGAGTTGGTGCGCGAAATTCGCGCCGTTGGCTCCGTCGTTGACAGTCGTCAACTGGTAGTAGATGATCGAGGCGTGGCGTAGGCTGATCCGGTTGGCGGCGGGAGCCTGCCCGACCGCGATCGCCCCCCGGTAGCCCATGGCGATGGGGCTTTGCGTCAGCGGGGCAATCGGCTTGCCCTGGTCACGGTAGATCTGCACCGGGTCCTGGTTCCAGTTCCAGAGGGCGAATTCTTTGAAGCGGGCCTCCCAGTCGGGCCGGTCGTGCAGCACGTCGATCGGGCGCTTGTTCTGGGCCGCCTGGTAGAGCTGGCCGATCAGGGTCGGGTCGCCTCCCGGACGGTGGGTCAGGTAGTACGGCCAGATATAAGCCCCGTATTGCTCCAGACCGCCATCGTCAAAGAGGTCGAGCGGTCCCAGCGGGCCGTGGTTGTCGGCCCAGCCGCCCTCCACCAGTTCATCCTGTTCCGAATTCACGGTGGGGTAGACCAGATCTTCGGCCCAGGTCGCCGTAGCCTCGGCCCACCAGTCGGCCCCATCCGCGACGGCGGCGAAGCTATCCTGGAAGGCATGGAACAGTTCATGGGCCATCGTGGTCCGCAGCCCGTCCCATTCCTGCGTGTTGTCGATGATGATGAAATCGCTGGACGGGCAGCCGCTATCGTTTTCCTGGGGGATGGTCAGGCCGAGATAGCCCTTGTCCAGGGTGTCGCTGCCGTTGCCACCGTCCGCGTGGTGGACCTTGCCGCCTGGCTTGACCAGATAGACATCCAGCCGCCCGTCGCCGCCGTTGTCGGGCAGCGCGGCGTCGGAACAGGGGGTGTGGCCCAGCATCACCTGGCTTTCCTTGTTCCACATCCCGCTGCTATCGATCTCGGCGGCCAATTTGGTGGCCTGCTGCTTGGTGGTATCGCCGCCACGTTTGGTGTACCAGAGCCGGATGGGGGTGTGGGCCACGTCCACCGAGGCGAACGGGTTGGTCGCGGCGGCGGGCAGGTTGGCCGCCGGAACAGTGTCACTTGCCGGGTACCAGAAGCTCTGGCTCAGGGTGGGGCGCTGCAAGAAGGGGCGGGCCTGATCGCGCACCGCTGCGGGCAGTTGGGCCCAGGTGCGATGCAGCTGGGCGAACACGGCGGTGTTATCCGTCGGATGCGTCGCGGTTTTGCGGGTCAGGCCGCCGCTCGCCGGGGTGTTCACGGCCAGCGCCGGGTTGCGGGCCGCGCTATAGGCGGGGGGGAGCTGATCGGGAGCATAGGCGGCGTAGAGGCGATAGAGCAAGGCATCGGCGGGGGCGAGTGTGCCTGCGGCCTCGGCTGCCGTGATCTGGGCGCTGCTCCAGTCGCCGGGCGTCGGGGTGGCGACCTCGTCGGCGACGGCAGCAGGGGTGCGGCGGGTGAGGCCGCTGCTGGTGGCGGCCCCGGTGCCGGACGGCGCGGGGGTGCCTACCGCCACGCCACAGGCGGCCAGCAGCAGGCACGCGCCGAGCACACTCACGGTTAGCAAGCGGCGGGAAGAACGGACGATCATAAGGCTCCTCTAGATGGCATCGCGGGTCATAGGGGCACCCCTGGCCGGGCTGTGCCCCCTTGTAATTGTACTCGATAACCTGCGACCCGTCAATCGTAGAAGACGGTTTGACCCGTTTAGTGCCACGCCTGAAGGGCTGGCCGCCCCTATGCTGTCATCCTGAGCGCAGCGAAGGATCTTGTTGGGGCTATCAGATCACTACCGTAAATTCCGGATCGTTCCTTGGCACCGTTGACTGCCAGCAAGATCCTTCACTGCGCTCAGGATGACAGTGGGGGGGGGGGCGACACCTTATAGCCGATTCATTGCATCCGCAACATCCCGGTTTCGG
>JBBSAN010000785.1:0-3690 GCA_038252265.1 Chloroflexia bacterium | reverse complement strand
CGCCGGGATAGCGGCCACGAACGGCGCACCGCCAACGCAGCGGCCAGCAGGCCGATCAGGGCTATCGGGAACAACCAACTCCACTGCTCGGCCAGGTCGCCGCCGGTGAAGAGCCGTGTCGGCCCGGCCACCCCGGCCCCGAACATGCCCATGTTGGTGTTGTTCACCCGCGCGTTGGCTCCGCCGCCCACGCCACCGAAGCCGGGCGCACCGCCGGGGGGTGTGCCGCCGGGGAAGCCCCGCCCGAAGCCGGGAGCGCCGCCGGGGAAGCCTCCCGGCGGGCCACCGCCACGCCCACCAATTTCCCCTTGCCCGGTCACGCGGCCCAGGCCGTTATAGCCCAGGGCCAGTTCCACCACGCTGTTGCTCTGGCTGCCGCCCACCCAGGGGCGCAGGTTGGCCGGGGTCAGGTCCACCGCCAGCGGCCAGGAGAGCGACACGGCCAGCACGACCACGCCGCCCAGCGCCAGGTGCAGCAGCCGCCTGGGCCAGGAGATCCGCGCCGCCACCAGATAGAGCAGGACGAAGGTCGGCAGGACCACCCAGGCGGCCAGCATCTTGACGTTGAAGGCTACGCCGACCAGGGCCATGCCCAGGGCCAGCAGCCGGAATTGCCCCTTCTCGGTCGCCAGGGTGATCGCCCAGGCGGCCAGCAGGAGGGTGAACATCAGCCAGGAATCGGTGTTGTTGGTCCGCTCCACCGCTACGGCAATGGGCGTGATCGCCAGCGCCAGCGCGGCCAGCACGCCCGCCAGATCCCCGAACAGTCGCCGCACCAGGAAGTAGAGGATCGCCACCGACGCGACCCCGGCCAGCGCCTCCGGCACCAGCAGGGCCAGCCCGTTGAAGCCGAAGATCTTGGCGCTGATCGCCTGCATCCACAGCGCCACCGGCGGCTTGTCCACGGTGATGAACCCGCCCAGATCGTAGGAGGCGAAGAAGAAGTTGTGCAAGCTCGCCGTCATGCTCTGCACAGCGGTGGCGTAATAGAGGTTGCTATAGCCGTTGTTCGCCAGGTTCCACAGGTTGAGCACCGCCGAGATGGTCAGCGCTCCCGCTAGGCCCAGCGCTGACAGCAGCTTTTCCCGCTCCAGGTGGCGGGCCTGCGCGGCGGTCTGGGTCGGTTGACCCGTCTGGGTCGTTTCGCGTGTTGCGATCATGGTTAGCCTTCTTTAGGACAAGATACGATCGGACGGTGGGGCTGCCGCCCAGGCAGCCTGGATCAACCACCCGACAATGGGTTTCTGCTTCTATACTACCTGATCAGGCTTAAGAGAAAGGCCAATAAAAATTAGAAAAGGATTAGACTTGGGGCTTTTTGCAGACAGCAAGACCGGGTGGGATGCAGTATCCCATCCGGTCGCGTCGCTTGGTCCGTGTCGTTTCGCGTGTTTCGTCGTTTCGCTTCGTGCGTTTCGTCGTTTCGCGCTTTCGTGGTTCCCAGCGCCCCTACTTGCGGCGGCTGAAGAGGTAGACCACCGCGCCGACCGGGATGTTGCTCCAGTAGTTGATCACCCGGTCCATTACCGCCACGGCTCCGGCCAGCCCGCTGGCGACGCCGAACGCGGTCAGGATCGCCACCGATGCGCCTTCGACCGCGCCCAATCCGGCAGGGGTGAAGGGGATCGTGCTCAGGAGCGACCCGGCCAGGGCGGTGAAGATGATCACGCCGGGGGCGAGGCCGGTCACATGGAAGCTTTGCAGCACCAGCCAGATCCGCAACGCCTCGCAGGCCCAGATCAGGATGGTTAGCCCGTACAGCGGCACCTGGACATCGCGCCGGAACGTCCGCAGCAGCCCGGCGACGAAGCGGGCGACGCCGACCTGCCAGCGGGCGGGCAGCCAGCTAGCCAGCCGTGCGGACCCGAAGCGCAGCGCGACCACCCCCACGCCGATTGCTACCGCCAGGGCCAGGCCGACCGGCAGCAGGAGCGTGAGATTGCTCCCGGCCCCGGTCAGGTCGCCCAGGATCAGCAGCCCGCTGGCGGCCAGCAGCACCACCAGGGCCAGCACATCGGCCATCCTTTCACCCACGACCGTGCCCAGCGTGCGGCCCAGGTCGGCCCCGGTGTGCTTCCGCAAGAGGTAGGCGCGGTAGGCGTCGCCCAGCTTGGCGGGCACCAGGCAGTTGACAAACCAGCTTAGATAGATGATTTCGATCAGCCCGCCCAGCCCTGGCAGCCGCACCGCCGGATCGAGGTCGGCGTGACGCAAAAGGAGCCGCCAGCGCAGGCCGCGCAGCACGAACGCGCCGAAGTAGACCCCTAGCCCCGCCCCCAGATAGCGCCCGTCGGCGGCCTGGATGTTGGCCCAGATGGTCGCCGGGTCGAGATGAGCTTTCAGGATGAAAAAGAGGATGATCGCCGCGCTGAGGCCGAACCCGGCCAGCGTTTTCCAGTCGCGCAGCCGTGCGCCGAGCGAGATCTCGCCGCCCGCCAGGGCGGGCAGGGTGGGCGGGACCGGGAGGGGCCGGGCGGCGGTGAGCACAATCGTCTCCGCACCCCGGCCCGGCTGCGGCTTCAGGCGCGCCCTTGTTGATGAGATAGCCATAGGAGCCTCAAGGGCCGGATGCCTCGAACACGGGCACCCGGCAGGTTAGCAAGTTAGCGGCCTGCGGTGGCTGGACCGAGCCGCCGCCGCGCCGGAAGGTGCCCGGCCCCGCGCCAGAAGGCCCGGCGCATCCGCCACAATCCCTGTAAATCTTCTTGAATCGTGCTGCCCAGCCGCACCCGCGTGTCGGGGTCTTCAACCCAGCAGACCGGCACCTCGGCAATCCGCAGCCCGTTGTGCTCGGCCAGGAGCAGCATTTCGGTGTCAAAAAACCACTGGTTATTCTCGATCAAGGGAAGCAATTGTTGCACCACCTCACGCCGTCCGGCTTTGAAGCCGCACTGGGCGTCGCTGAAGCGGTTGGCGAAGGCCCCTTTGATCAGCAGGTTGTAGACGCGGGAGATCACCTCGCGCTTGGGCGAGCGGGTAACCACCGCGCTCCGGGCCAGCCGCGAGCCAATCGCCAGATCGGCCCGCCCCTCCAGCAGCGGCGTGACCAGCGGTTGGAACGCCACCAGGTTGGTCGAAAGATCCACATCCATATAGCTTACCACATCCGCGCCACTCTGGCTCCAGGCGGTGCGCAGGGCCAGCCCGCGCCCCTTGCGCTCCAGCCGCAGCGCCTGCACGTCGGGATAGGTCGCCGCCAGCTCCTGCGCGATGCGCTGGGTGCCATCGGTGCTGGCGTTGTCGGCGATGGTGATCTGGAACCGATAGGGGAAGCTGTGCAGCAGGTAGCCGCGCAGCGTCTTGACGCTTGCGGCCAGTTGCGCTTCTTCGTTGTACACCGGGATCACGATCTCGATGAGCGGGTCGTTGGCGTTCATGGTCATGTCCCTTTCTAATTCGTTGCGTCGTTACAAGAGGGCCGCGCCGCCGGTTACGTTTGCTGGTTCGGACGGCGTAACACCGCCGGTAGTTGTTGAGATGACCCCGTCGGGGGGACTTGTGTTGCTATCTTTAGTGTACCCGCTCAGCTTTAAGACAAGGCTAAAATTAATGTAACTACTCAGCCTATCCTCGCGTATTCAGCCACAAGATGTAGATGGATCATTCGTCCGAACACTAGATATTGTGGTTATGGCACGAGAAAGACCCAAAAATCGGCGTAGAAGCGGAGCTAAAGTGTCATTCGTCGTG
>JBBSAN010000784.1:0-3698 GCA_038252265.1 Chloroflexia bacterium | reverse complement strand
GCGCCGGACGAGGAAGTGATCCCGTTACCCCCTGGTGGCGCGAATGCCCCCGCCGGGACGTTGCCGCCGATGGTCGAGCAGGCCGTGGCCGCGCTGCCGCCTGCGGTCCAGGCTGCCGCTACCACCGTCGCGCAAACCACCCAGACGGCGGCGCACACGGTCACCGGCGCGGCCCAGCAAGCCCAGGCCACCGTCCAGCAAGTGGCGCAGCAGGCCACCGTCTCCCCGCGCAAAGCGCTCTATCGGGGGCGGCGATTCATTGTCACCTACGCCCTGCTGGTGGCGGCGCTGGCGTTCCTGGGGGCACTCGCCCGGCGCTACAAGGTGCTACCCGGCGATGTGGGGATCACCCGCCTGATCCAGGAGCCGGACAGCCAGACCTATAGCATGATGATGAGCCTGGTCAGCGAGATGGGCTGGCAATGGCCGAGCGTGATCACGCGGGTGACCACCAGTGGCCTGATGTGGAGCGCCGGGTTCCGCATGGAGGGCGCGTTCACCGCCGCGACCTGGACCGCCGACATGGTGACGGTGCTGATCAAGGAGACCGTGGGCCGCCCGCGCCCGACCCGCGACCTCGTCAAGGTGACGCGCACCCTGGGCGAACACAGCTTCCCCAGCGGGCATGTCGTTCACTATGTCAGCTTCTACGGCTTTGTCTTCTATATCCTCTGGTCGCACCTGAAAGAGGGGAAAGGGCGCAACGGCGTGCTGACCCTGCTGGCCCTGGTGGTGTTGCTGATCGGCCCGTCGCGGGTTTACCAGGGGGCGCACTGGCCGTCCGATGTAGCCGGGGCCTATCTCGTCGGCTCGCTCTGGCTGGCCGGACTCATCGTCGGCTACATCGAAACCAAAGCCCGCTTCCAGATGAATACCCGCTGGCCCTTCCTAACGCGGCGTTCTCGCGAATTGTGAGCGAGCAGCGAGCAGTGAGCAGTGAGCAGCGAGTGATTAGTGAGTGGCGAGGTAGCGAGAGAGGCCACTGATCAGGCGGCTGGCTTCGTCTGCACTGCTGAGGATGTGGTCGGTTGCGTCCTGCTGCATGTAATGCAAGCGTTGGGCAATCAGAATCTGGGTTTCAACTTCCAGCAGCGATCCGCGAGCAATGCTCAAATGGTGCATGAACTCTTTGGGTGAACTACGTCCCTGGCCCTCGGCAATGTTGGACGGTATGGAAACGACTGCACGGCGGACTTGATTGGTCAGCCCATAGATTTCATCTTTCGGCCAACTCCGGGTCACTTCATATACCAACTCAACCAAATCCATCGCCTTCTGCCACGCCATCAGATCCCGATAGTGCCGTACCTTCTTACTCTCCTCCATCACAAGCTCCTCCTTATAACTCCTTACTCTAATAATTCCATCACTCACCACTCACCACTCGCTGCTCGCTGCTCACCGCTCACCACTCGCTGCTCGTTGCTCACCGCTCACCGCTCACCGCTCACCACTCGCTGCTCGCTACTCACCACTCGCCACTCGCCACTCGCTGCTCGCTGCTCGCTGCTCACCACTCGCTGCTCACGGCTCGCTGCTCGCTGCCCGTCGCTCCCACACGCCGCCGGGGTCATAGTCGGAGGCGCGGAGGAAGGCGGCGCGGGCGTTGTCGGGCTGGGCGAGGGCACGGTAGACCGCGCCGAGGTGATACCAGATGCGCGGGTCGCGGGGGGCGAGTTGGTTAGCCTGTTCGAGGGGAGCCAGCGCGGCGGCTTCGTCGTGGCAGAGATGGGCGGTCCAGCCGACCGCGTCGTATTCGTCGGGACCGGTGTGGGCGGCCAGGGCGCGGGACGCTGCGGGGCGGCCCCGGTCGCAGGCCCACTGCGCCACCCCCTGGTAGAACTGGGCCAGCACCAGCGTCGGGTTGAGCGCGGCGGTGACGGTGTCGCCGGGCGTGGGGGCGGCCAACCCCTCGGCGGCGAGGTAGCTGGCTTCGGCAGCGTCGTAGTTCCCCTGGATCTGCTCCACCGCACCCTGGTCCAGGGTCGTTACCAGGATGTTGCCGTCATGCGTCCGCAGCCAATTTAGCTCCGCCTGCGCCGCGGTGGGGTCGCCCTGCGCGATGTAGAAGCGGGCCAGCAGGTGGTGCCCCAGCGGGTGGTCGGGAGCCAGGCGCACCGCCGTCTGGAACGCCGGAAGCGCCTCTTTAATCTCGCCCAAGCGCTGGCGGGCCAGCCCCAGGTAGGCGTAGGCATCGGCCAGGGTCGGATCGGCTGCCGTAGCCGTCTGGAGCAGGCGCGCCGCCACCCGCCACTCGCCCGCCTGCACCCACATTCGCCCCCACACCGTCGCCGCCGACGCGGGGGGCAGGGGCGGTTGCCCCGCCAGCGTGGCGACCGTCTCCTCCAGCACCGCCCGCTGCGCCACCCACGTTTCCGGCGACAATCCTTCGTCCAGGCCCGGCAGATTGAGGAACGGCGCATCGCCCAGCGCCGGATCGGGGTTCCCGGCAGCCTGCGCCTGGGTGAGCAGGGCCGGGTCGGGCTGCGGGGCAGTGCTGTCGCGGATCTGGGCCAGGCGGAGCGCGGCGCTGGTAGTATAGGGATCGTGCGGCGGCGCGGGCGTGGCGGCCAGGGCGGCGAACAGCGCGGCGGCATCGCCCTGCCCGGTCTGCCAGGCCAACTCGGCCAGGTGCCACTGTGCCGCCCGGCGCGTCCGCGCCGCCAGTTCGCCCGGTGGCGGTGCCCCACGCAGCGCCTGTTGCCAGGCCGCCGCCGCCTCCGCCGTCTGCCCGCCCCAGGCGGCGATCCGCCCCTGCTGCACCCAGGCCCGCGCCGCCAGGGCCGGATCGGCGCTTTTCAATAGCGGTTCCAGTACCGCCCCGGCGTTCGCCAGGCTGCGCCGCGCCAGGTACGCCTCGCTCAGTGCCAGCCGGGTTGCCGCCTCCAGATCGCCCAGGTTGCCCCCATCCAGTGCGGCTTGCAAGGTGGTTTGCGCCGCGTTGTACTGTTCGGCCTGCAATAGCAACATACCCTGCCGGGCCGTCGCCCGCGCTTGCCCGGCCAGGGCGCTCCAGGCAATCGCCCCCCCCCAGCGCCAAGACCAACCCCAGCCGGAGCAGCGCGATGAGGACTGAGGACTGAGGACTGAGGACTGAGGAAGCTGCCGCTTTAAGAGTGGCGTGTGCTTGCGTTGGGGAGGGATCTGTTGCTGCCATAACTAAACCTGACCCTTCTAACCTCGTCTCATCCCTCAGTCCTCAGTCCTCAGTCCTCAGTCCTCAGCACTGCATGGTACGTGGCAGCGTAGAGGGCAGCGGCGGCGGCGGGAGTGTAGCCCTGGAGGACGCGGGCGCGGGCGGCGCAGCCCAGGCGTTCGCGGGCGGCAGGGTCGGCAGCGAGATCGGCCAGAGCGGCAGCCAGGGCGGGCACATCCCCTTCGGGCACGATGCGCCCCGCCGCGCCGACCACGCGGGGCAGTTCGCCCGACGCGGTGACAACCACTGGCAGCCCGCAGGCCATCGCTTCCACCGCTACGCGGCCAAACTGCTCGCGCCAGTTCGGGCGGGTCTGCGAGGGCACCACCCAGATGTCGGCGGCGTTCAGGTAGCCCACCAGCGCATCATGCGCCACCCCGCCCGGTAGGTGGACCCGGTCGGTCGCCCCGGCCTGGGTGGCCCGCGCCTGCAAGGCTGCCGCTTCCGGCCCGCCCCCCAGGAACACCAGATGAGAGGCACCGGGCAGTTGCAGGAACGCTTC
>JBBSAN010000783.1:0-3700 GCA_038252265.1 Chloroflexia bacterium | reverse complement strand
CTTTGGCAAAGCGTCGGGGGATACCTTTGATTCTCACCGTCCCGTTAGGGAGATGACGATAGGTTCGGGTCTCCAACTTTGTCGTCCGCCCGCACCCGCACTGGCAAACACCAGCAGGAATACCACTCCCGTCCGTTTTGCCGCGCAAGTCATAGGCTAAGTACCTTCCCGTGATGGGCACGACTTGCATTCCAAGCTCCCTTCCAGCACGGCAGGCCCGTGCTACGATCTCCGGATCGGTGGTAGTGAAGCGCACGGAATCGCCCGTACAACTTCCTTCCGCCAACAAGATCGCCAAAATATCCACCTCCGCGTCGCGTAGTGGGCTTGGTTCGAGGGGTTCCGGGAGTCGCGCGGGCAACGCGATGGTCGCGCCGCTGGAAAGGTGTTCGGCGGCTTGCCATCCGCAAGGCGTGAGGAAGGGATGGTTTGGGGTAGCCGTAATAGAGCGACCGGACGCCAGTGTAACGCGTATACAGGGCTTCATGCCAGAGTAAATCTTGTCGCTGACCAGGGCGGTTCCAATCCGAGACAGCTCCTGCAAGGTCGCTACGTGGCTGGGTGGTGCGCTCTCCACCACTTGCTGAATCGAGTGAACGCTGCCCGTTCGGGGATCAACAATCTCTGTTTCGCCTGCGAGACACTTACCTACGCCGCCTTTCCCCGCCAGCACCGCCAGCACCTGTTGGTCCGGCCACAATCGTAGGTAATCCCCGTCTCCGTCCATATACTCTCGCTCTCCGGCCGCGATCACGGCCTCATAGACGCGCCTGCGGCGCGTGGCCCCACTGCCCCGAATGTCCCGCGCGCGGACCCAGGCCAGCACCGCTGCGGGCCAGAGGCCCCTGGCGCGGTCCTCATCACAGGGAAAGAGCGCCGTGAGCGTGGCCGGGCTCCCATAGGCCGCCGTGCCCGCGAGCAGGTGCTGGCGGTAGGTCCGCACGGCCGCGATCAGGGTCGCGTCGTCTGCCTGGGTCAACCAGCGCCCGGCCTGGTTCAGGTCGAACGCGACCAGGCCCAGCCAGTCCCGGCAGGTGTTGTACTCGAACGCGCCCCCCAGGTCGGCCCGGGGGCGGGCGGGCCAGTCGCGCCCGGGGGCCCGGCCGCCGATCAGGATCAAACACTCGGCGTCGGTCGGCTCCCGGCTGAGGAAGGTCAGTACCGCGGCCTGGGCCGGGGTCAGGCGCCACACGGCCTGCTGGGGATCCCGATCTCCGGGCAAATGGCGTGTCCAGGTGCGGCTGTATTGCAGCTCGCGGAGGCTGCGGTAGAGGCTAGCCGCCCGCGACTGGATCTCAATGCCTGCCGTCTGCAGGCGGCGGATCACCTCCCGCAGGCCGTCGTCGCGCGGGAGCACCACCTCTAAGCGCTCTTCGTGCAGCCCCGGGTGGCCGAGCCGCCCGGCCAGGGTCACATACCCGCTGCGGGCCGTGGTTAGCTCCGCGGCGTAGACGCTGTGCTGTTTCCCGAGCTGGTAGGTGACCGAGTGCCCCGGCCGGCCCCGGTCGGTACGGATCACGACCTGCGCGACCTGATCGTAGACCAGCGACTGCTCTGCGCCCCGGTGCCCCCGCCAGATTACCACATCCCCTTCCGCGAGCAGGGGCGGGGTCGAATCTTCGCAGCGGCGGGCGATCGCCTCAGTGGGCCACTGCCGGTGACAGCTCTCGCATTCATAGGCGATTTGCACGATCTGCTGCACCATACAACCTCCTTATCCCAATGCTCGGCTCCTGTGCCTTTTCATCGACCAGCGGACGGCCCAACAGACCGATCGGAGCAGGTGGCGAACCCCTCACGCGACGTAGCCACCCGGGGGCAGATCCGGCACCAGGTCCTGGAACGCAAGTGCCCCGACCAACACCAGAAGCGCGTCCTGGAAGCGGCGGACGCCTAATAGGGCATCAGCCTGCTGGGGGCAGGTAACGAGCCAGCCCCCGGCCGTCGTGGCGGTAGCGGGTTGTGGTTCGGCCACATAGGTGACGCCGTTTAGCTGGAACAACACCACGGCCTGCCCATCGGCCTGGCTGACGACGCGCCCGCGGACGGCCTGCCAGACCGGGAGCGTCAACTCCTGCTGAACAGCGACCTGGACCAACGTGCGTAGCAGCGCGGCGTGCGCGAGCGCAGCATCGCACGGAAGGGGCGGATGCGGAGTCGCGAGAGACCATGCCATACGGAAGCTCCTTTCATGGAATGCGATCAGGGGTTGCCGCCCCTGTACCCTCCATCCCGATCGGGAGGGCGGCGGCGGAAACGGCCATAGCGCCCGTATGGGCTAGCGTATGCAGGGTGGCGATGATCACCGCCGCGGCGCTGGGATCGGTCAACCCCAACCGGTGCTGGAGGCAGCGGATCAGGGTTTTGGCCTGGCGGCGCGGCAATGACCCGGTGGTCGATTGGTACCAGGTCAGCGCCTGCATCGCATATTCCTCGGCCGCCGCTCGCCGGTCGTGCTGGCCTGTTGGGCGGCCCCAGACGATGAGGGAGTGGGCACGCGGCATACATCGGGTCACCTGATCGATCCGGGCCTGCCCATACACGCGCAGCCGTGTGCCAATGCGCACCGGCCCGCGCACCGGCAGGGGCCGCTCCCCACAAAGTCGCCACCACAGGGCCCGCAGCCCCATGCGGCGCTTGACCTGGCTCATGAGGCAGCGGGCCCCTCCGCAGCGGGATCGTCAACGCATGTGCAGGTGACCAACAAGGCCCGGCAGCCGACGCAGAACAGATCCGCCAGCGGGAGTAGAAAGATGTGTTGCGCGAAGGCCCGGCGGATCGCGTGATCATGTTGCGGCCAGGTCACCCAGGGCGTGGCGACGCGGCCCCGCTGCACCGCGGCGACCGTGTAGCGCAGGATAACCAGCAAATGCAGCAGCCCCAGCAATTCCAGGGCGGTTGCCCGGGCCAGATCAGGCGGGCTATCCGTCTGGTAGACCGCGGCGATGAGCGCCTCGCGGTAGGCGCAGTCCACTTCCTCCAGGGCGGTCCCGACGGCGGCGATATCCCCTGGGGCTTGCCGAATCAGGCGGACCAACCCCGCGATGGCGAGTTGGAGCAACCGCGCCCGCGCCGGCCCGGCTACCAGCGCCGGGAGTGGCAACTGGGCGAGCGCCCGACGCGTGATCGGCAATTCGTCAGCGAGCAGCCCGGTGAGACTGAGGTGAAACGCCAGGGCCAGATCGGGGGGGAGATCCTCGGCCTCGAAGATCTCGGACCGGGTGGGGGCATCACAACTCACAAAGGCCAGATACCCGGCCCAGGCCGTATGAAAATATGAGTGACTGGTCGCCAGTGCGGCCTGGTCGTCCGTCCGGCTGGAGGGGGTCGGCCAGGCATGCGCCCCCAGGAGTTCGTACATGATCGTCCCCTGGGATAGTCGATGGCGGGCGGCGGCGGTCGGGACGGGCACCAGGGTTGGGGTGTCCAGCCAGGCGCGGGCTACCGGCTCGACCGCCGCCAACTCGGCAGTCAGGCCCAGGGCCTGGAGGGTGGTTTCGAGCGAATCCGGTTGGGTCGGATGCTGTAGGGGTGCGGTAGATATCACTGCTGCCGTCCTTTCTATACTTGTTGCATGGGCTACCTCGTATTGGTAGTTACACTATCTTTGCAGTTTTGGGCCGATCAGGCCGCTAAGAGTTGGTGCAACTGCTCACAGGAGGTCCCCTGTTGAAATTGCTCCCCCAGCCAGCTAATCAAG
>JBBSAN010000782.1:0-3701 GCA_038252265.1 Chloroflexia bacterium | reverse complement strand
GGCCGACAGGCCGATGTAGTCCAGCTTATCCCACCAGGTGATCTGCTTGTACTCCACCCGCGTGCTCTTGCCCCAGTTGGCCGAGTAGGTCAACAGGCCGGAGTAGCGCGTGCGAGTCTGGGCGATCAGCCCGGTCCAGAAGTTCGCATACTGGGGATCGGTCATGTTGATCAGTTCGACGCCCAGGGTGAATTCTTCCACCCCTTGCTGCTTGGCAATGTCGAGGTAGTGGTTCATGAACGTCGTGTAACTGGCGAACCAGGTGTTGATGTTGCTGGGGACGATATCGGCCCGCCAGCTTCCGTCCTTCACATCGAGATAGGGCCGCAACATGACCCGCAAGCCCTGGCGATGCGCCTCCTGAATGGCGGCCACGACCGACTCGTCGGAGGGCGATCCCCAGCTCGCATCGGGGACAATGCTGGTGCTGGTCGGGCCATCCATAAACCAGCGCGGGGCAAAGGCGATAGAGTTGGCCCCGGTCGCCTTCCACGAGGCGATGGCCGCCTGTTGATTATCGATCTTATACGGATCGGCGGAATAGCCGATCATGTTCACCCCTTTGATCCAGGTCGCCGGGACCGTACTTTGCGCGCTGGCCGGCTGGAGGCCGAGGCGGAGGGGGCTGAGCAGCAAGCCCAACAGGGCCAGGCTCGATACCAGGGTGACAAAAACATGGTGCGTTCGCCGCATTCAATAGCTCCTCTCGTCGTAAACAGAAGTAGCGCGCCGCCGATTCAGGGAACCTGACCGGGCGCGCGACGATATCTTGAACGGGTCAAGTTCCTTCTATATAACGTTCGACCACCACAAACGGTTGTAGTAACTATACCATAAAAGCAGCGATCTCGATTCCTCGGGGCGCTTGTACGACCGAGAACACAGAATGCACAGAGTCGTTGACCCTCTGGCAGACATGCCGCTGCGGACGAATCTTGGTGTTCTCTGTGTTCTCGGTGATGTCACGCCCTTGACGCCCCCCCCATCCTGTGCTAAGATGATTAAGATTTTTTAATCGGCAAAATCCCTTTGCGCTATCCCAGCCCAAACAGTCCGATCTGGTGAGGCTCCATGCAAGACGATTTAATCGTGCGCGATACGCGGCAACTTCAGGCGCTCAGCAACCCGCTGCGCCAGCAGATGCTGGAGCACCTGTGCCGCGAACCGCTCACCGCCACCCAGCTCGGCCATTTGATGGACATGGCCCCGGCCCGCGCCCACTATCACCTCAAACAACTCGCCACTGCCGGGCTGGCCGAACTGATCGAACGGCGCGAAACGTCGGGCATCGTTGAAAAATATTATCGCGCCGTGGCCCGCCGCTTCCACCTGACCAAGACCGTGGCCTACGACCCCACCGGGCACGCCGCCGCCCGGCACTCGCTGACCGTGCAGATCCACAGCGCCGTCGAAGCGTTTGAACGGCGCGTGGAAGAAGAGGTCGGCCCGAACGACGGCAGCCTGCCCCCTGACGTGATCGGGGGGGTGCTCGATCTGCGGCTGACGCCGGCCCGCTATGACCGCTTCCTGGCCCGGCTCCAGGCGCTCTTGCGCGAGTTCGAGACCGACAGCCCGGGACAACGGTCCGGCAACCAGATCTATAAGATCATGGTCCTCGCCTACCCCGACACCGAGGTGCTTTCCCCGACCCCCCCGCCCCGCCCGAACGGGTTGCACAAACCGCTGCCCGATAAGGCTGATCAATAAAATTTCCTTGCGCGGGGGTCGGTTGCTCCCCGTCGTCACTGTATCCATCGGCTAATCCCCGTCGATTGATCGCTGCTTCCGTTCCGTCCCCCCCCTAAACCGTGTATAATTAGCACACGGCATTTCCTCGTTTATATAGAGCCACCCCACCCAGGAGGCAGAAAATTTCATGCGGCAAGTGCAACACGAACGGCGCAACATTCCCCTGGCGCTGATCATCGGCCTCCTCATCCCCCTGCTGGTGGTCAGCGCGCTGGCGATGCACGGCGGGGGCGTTACCGCCCAGACGGTGCCCGACCCGCTGATCCAGCAGATCATGGATCAGGTGACCCAGGCCGATCTGCTGGACACCGACGCCGGGTTGAGCGGCGAACACCCGGTCACGGTCGGGGGCCAGCCCTACACCTTCAGCACGCGCTACACCCGCAGCGTGGCCGGGCCGCCCACCCCCGGTGACGGCGTGCAGAAAGCCTGGCAATATGCCTACGAGCAGTTCCAGGCCGCCGGACTGACCACCAGCTACCATGATTACACGGCAGGGGGCTATAACCTGAAGAATGCCGTGGGGGAAAAGATCGGCACCCTCTATCCCACCCAGATCTACCTGCTGGTGGGCCACATTGACACCACCTCGCCCAGCGGCAACACCGCCGCACCGGGGGCCGACGACAACGGCACCGGCAGCACCATCGTCCTGGACGCGGCGCGGATCATGGCCCAGTACACCACCGACTACACTATGCGCTTTATCGCCTTCACCGGCGAGGAGCAGGGCCTGTGGGGCAGCGATGCCTACGCCCGCGATGCCCGTGCTCGCGGCGACGATATCCGGGGCGTGATCAACGTGGACATGATCGCCTGGGACTCGAACAACGACCGCCACGCCGAGATCCACGCGGGCACCCGCGCCGACTCGAACACGCTGGCCGATACGTTCTTCGACACGGTGACCGGCTATGGGATTAATCTGGTGCCCACGCGCCTGACCACGACAGCGACCAACCGCAGCGACCACGCCTCGTTCTGGACCTACAACTACCCCGCCTTCCTGACCATCGAAGAGTTCAACGGCGACTTCAACACCGGCTACCACACCATCGCCGACCGCCAGAACTGCAACGGCGGCGGCTCCTGCGGCTACAACCCCGACTATTTCACCAGCTACAGCAAGGCCATCATCGGCACGTTCGCCCGGCTGGTGGGGGTTCACGAGACCAGCACTGCTACCCCGACGCCGGTAAAGCCAACGAGCACCCCGGAGCCACCCACCGCCACGCCGGTGCCGCCCACCCCCGTCCCCCCGCCCCCGACTCCCAGCCCTACAGTCTGCGCGGGCGGCTTCAACGATGTCGCAACCGGCGATTACTTCTATACGGCAGTGCGCTACCTGGCCTGCCGGGGCGTCGTGAGCGGCTACCCCGACGGCTCCTTCCGCCCCTATAACCTGACCACGCGGGGGCAACTCGCCAAGATGGTCGCGCTCGGCTTTGGCTACCCGCTGACCTGCACCGCCCAGCACTTTGCCGACGTGCCCTCCACCAACACCTTCTATTGCTGGGTGGAAACGCTCGCCAACCAGCCCAACCCGCTGATCAGCGGCTATCCCTGCGGTGGCCCCGGCGAGCCGTGCCCCGGCACCTACTTCCGCCCCAACAGCAGCGTCACGCGCGGCCAGTTGAGCAAGATCCTCGTCCTCGGTAAGGGCTGGACGCTCGCCAATCCGGCCACAGCCACCTTCGCAGACGTGCCGCCCGGCGACACCTTCTATCCCTATGTGGAAACCGCTGCCGCGCACGGCATGATCAGCGGCTATCCCTGCGGCGGCGTGGGCGAACCGTGCGGCCAACCCACCCGCCCCTACTTCCGCTCCGGCAACAATGCGATCCGTGGGCAGGTCAGCAAGATGCTGTATTTGACCCTTCAGGCACCCTAAGGAGCCAGCGGTCACCGGGAAAGGGGAGCAGCTGCTCCCCTTTCCCGGTGACCGCTGGCTC
>JBBSAN010000781.1:0-3708 GCA_038252265.1 Chloroflexia bacterium | reverse complement strand
CAGGTGGACACGGCGCTGGCCCTCCAGGCAGGCCGTCTCAGCCAGGCGGTGGGAACGGAAGCCGCCCGCGCTGCCGAACTGCTCTTGCGCATCAGTCCGGTGCCGCAGGGCATTCCCTACCTGGCGATTTACCGGCAGGCCTTCACCGCGCGCTACGGGCATACCCGCGAAGTGCCTCTACTGGAGTTGCTAGATCCGCAGGCCGGACTCGGCCCGCCTGCCTGGTACGCGAGCGGGATGATCATCCCCCAGGCCAAAGCCATGCAGCGCGCGCAGACCCTGCTGAATCTCGCGTGCCGGGCGCTGCATCAGCAAGAGCGGGTGGTGGACCTGGACGAGACCACGCTGGCCGCGTTAGAAACCTGGGTGCCCAGCCCGGCGACCGCGCCGCCGTCATTGGACATTTTTGTCTTCGTGGGGGCGTCCTCGCCCGCCGCTCTGGACGCGGGCGAATTCCAGGTGATCGTCGGGCCGAACACAGGCGTGCCGGGAGCCGGGCGGAATCTGGGGCGGTTTGCCGATCTCCTGACGCCGGACGGTCCCCTTGCGCTGGACCGGGCGGCCCGCGCCGAAGAAGCCGGGGCATCGGGCCAGTTGTGGGCGGAGTTCGTTCACCTGCCCCGCCGCTTGCGTTGGGCCAATGTGGTGGTGCACCCCCCCGTGCGGCGCTATGAGATTCCGTGGGGTGTGAGTCCGGGGGTTCCGGCAGCGCAGGTGATTCCGCTCAATGAGCTACGGGTCGGCATTCGTGCGAACCGGTTCTACATCCGCTGGCCGGCGCAGAACGCCGATCTGGTGATTACCGCAGGCCATATGCTCAACAACCTGAATGCGCCTGCCGTTGGCCGGTTCCTCCTGGATATCAGCCGCGATGGGGTGGTCCAGCTCGGCTCCTTTGACTGGGGACCGGCAGCCAGCTTTCCTTTTCTGCCTCGGGTGCAGGTGGGACGCGCTGTGCTCCGTCCCGCCCAATGGAGCATTGAGCGCGCGACCTTCCCCCTGGAATCGCCGGTGGTCTTTGCGGCGGGGCTGGCGCGCTGGCGCAACGACTGGCAGGTGCCCCGGCATGTGTGGCTGAGTATGGGCGATAATCGCCTGCTTCTGGACCTCGAAGATGACCGGCAGGTGGAAGAGCTGTTGGCCGACCTACGCGGCGTGACGGCGGGCGGCATGGTCCTGCTGCAAGAAGTGCTTCCAGCGCTTGACCAGACCTGGCTGACGGGTCCTGGTGGACACTTTGTGACCGAACTGGTGGTGCCGCTGGTGCTCAGGGGCACCAGCCTGCCAGGAGGCGCGGGGAATGAGGCCGTCCGTGCCACTACGCAACCCGCCGTGCTTGAAGCCGCGGACTCCGGCTTCGCGGCGGGGGGGGCAGGGGGGGAGGACGATCGGCCCCTCGCTGGCCCGGCGCGGCCCGCTACCCCGGCGGCACGGGAAGCCGCGCCGGTAGACCCGGCGGTGCGGCTCCGGCCACCGGGCAGCGAGTGGCTGTTTGCCAAGTTCTACTGCCCGCGTACGATCGAAGATGATGTGATTGCGGATCCCCTGCGCTCGTTTACGGCGGAGGCGCTGGCGGCGGGCTGGGCCGAGGAGTGGTTCTTTATCCGCTATTCCGATCCCGATCCCCATGTACGGCTGCGCTTCCGGGGCGCGCCGGAACGCCTGGTCGGCCAGTTGCTGCCTGCCCTCTGTGACTGGGGGGCCCAACTGATGGCCGACGGTCATTGCCTGCGCTTCAGCTTTGATACCTACGATCGCGAGGTCGAGCGGTATGGGGGGCCGGAGGGAATCGAGGTGGCGGAGCGGATCTTCGCCGCCGATAGTCGCCTCGTCGCCAGCGTGCTGCAACTGTTGCAGGACCGGGTGTTGCTTCTCGATCGTGTGACGGTGGCGGTACTCTGCGTTGATGATTTGCTCGCCGGGCTGGGCCTGTCTGCCGCCGACCGGCTGCACTGGTACCAGGAAGTGGTGACCTCGCGGGACGCGGTCGGCGCGGAGTACCGGCAGCGCAAAGCGGTGTTACGTGGGCTGCTGGGCGATCCGCGCGGCCTGCTGGTGGAACCTGGGGGGGCGGCTCTCAGCCAGGCACTGGCCGCGCGACGTGAGGCTTTAGCGCCTGTGATCGGGCAGTTAGCGTCATTAGCGGCCAGCGCCGCCTTAACCCAGACCTCGTCCGCCCTCTACAGCAGCTTTGTCCATCTCCATTGCAATCGCTTGCTCGGCATCGAGGCAGACAAAGAGGGCAGCGTGCTCGGGCTACTCTTGCGTACTCGTGAGGGGCTGGACCGCGCCCCCGGCGTGGAATAGCAGCCGGGGCCAGGCCGTGGCGCGCGGTGCCCCTGCGCTCGCTGCGAGCACAGGGGCACCGCGCGTGTATGGCCCGTTACCGCTTAGGGTTCGTAAAAGAATAACTTCCCCCATCCGCAGCGATGGGGCTGGAGCGAGTGAGGGAAGTTATTCTTTTACGAACCCTCAGTAGATGTATCACTCGATCTTGAGAGCATTAGATTAGGAGCTAAAGATGAAAGTTTATCGTATCGGGCTCGATGTCAATCACTATCAATATTTCCTTCCAGAGAATGAGGAGGATTGGAAACGATTAGAGATGGATTGCACGCCCAAAGTGGGAGTTTGGGAACCTCCCGTGGTATTTATACTAGAGCCTCTGCACATCCGTGGCGATTTCTACCAATTTGGTGGCGGCTTTTTGATCATGAGCACCCGAGCAACGGAAGTTCTTGAGGGTTTTCTAGCGATGGCTGGTGAGCTGCTCCCACTCCCTTATGGAGGGCAGGAATTTACTATTCTGAATGTGCTGGAATGCGTCAACTGTTTGGATCACGAAGCAACAGAATGGTTTGTAAATGAAGCCACAGGGGAGAAATACAGACCTAAAAAGTACGCCTTTAATCCCCACCACTTCACAAGTTCAATGCTATTTAAAATTCCTGAGACATATCGCGCCGAAATTCTGGTAGTCGAAGGTCGTGGGCATTGCCTCGATGAAGAATTCCGTTACGTGGTAGAGCAAGCCGGACTCAAGGGTCTGTTATTCAAAGAGATTTGGAGTGATGGAACTTGAGTTGAATGGTGCCTTTAGAATACAGAGTAATTAAATGCTCTAATTTGAAAGCAAGGATCAAGATAAATGAAATTACTAGCTGCTAGATCATAGTTTTAGAGGAATATGAGGTTGATTAGCTATATGTGTTTGAGTGAGCTACATCTATAGCAAGGAATGCGCGACAACAGCTGTAGTTGACCCATCTTGAAGGCAATTTAGCAACACATTGGCAAATGTACAAGATCCTTGTAATTCAAAGTAATCTATGGTTCCGTAGGAGGAATATCATTACATGAGGCTATACCCTCGCGCTCACCGCCGCCTGGTCGGATTGCTGCTACTCCTTATCCTCGTCATCGGGAGTGGTGTGGCCGGAACAGCCTTGGCGAGAGCAGAATTCGGACTAGGTATTCCTCTGCTGGAGGGAACGCTCGCTAAGATACGGTATTCGGTTGTCAAGCCCCCAGCGGGGCTGCTTTGGCGGCTACGCCGCCCGCGCACCCTCCACTGGGGCGACCATCGGTGAGGACCTTTCTAGGACACCAGGGGTGCCTGGCGGAACGAGTGAGCCGGGACAGTTCAGGAGCCGCGCGGTACTTGCCTCGCAGATGCGTGGTCGAAAGCCACTGGATACGGTCCAGTCT
>JBBSAN010000780.1:0-3709 GCA_038252265.1 Chloroflexia bacterium | reverse complement strand
TCAGCGCCACCCAGCCGGTGACGTTCAATGTCACCTTCAACAATGCCGCCGGGGGCGCGGTGACCGCAGCCTATGTGGTGCCGCCGCACGGGCAGTGGGATCTGGCCGCCGCCAGTGTGCCGGGACTACCGGCGAACTTCGACGGCACGGCGCAAATGGCCTGGTATTGGCCCTGGCAGACCGGGTGGAGCGAGGGCTTCCCCCTGGTGGCCGTGGGCCGCGACCGCACCGCCGACAGCAGCGCCGCCGAAAGTGAGAACGGCATCGTCTCCGGCCTGCTGACCTGGAGCGTGACCGGGTTGACCCCCCGCTCGATGCTGGAGCAATCGCTGGCGAACAACTGGGCCGGGGGCCTGGCCTGGAGCTACTACGACGGCGGCACCGGGCAGTGGTCGGATTACCTGGAGGCCCAGCGCGACTTCTCGAACGCGCACCCCGGTACGGTGAATATCCAGCCGCTTGTGCCGCCCACCGCCACCCTGCCGCCGGGCAACCCGGCCACCGCGACGGCGCAGGCGTTCACGCCGACCCCCGCCTGGGGCAACCCGGCCACCGCCACCGCTGCGGCGGGCAGCCCCACGCCCGGCCCGGCCTGTTGCACCGGCACGTTCAACGATGTTGATCCCGCCGCTTACTACGCCCCGGCGGTGGCCTATCTCAACTGCCGCACCTATCTCAACGGCTATCCCTGCGGCGGGCCGGGCGAACCGTGCCCCGGCGCGTACTTCCGCCCGAACAACAACACGACGCGGGGCCAGTTCACCAAGATCCTGGCCCTGGGGCGCGGCTGGCCGCTGCTCACCCCGGCTACGGCGACGTTCGAGGACGTGCCGCCGGACCAGACGTTCTACACCTACATCGAGACGGCGGCGGCGCGGGGCATCGTCGGTGGCTATCCCTGCGGCGGGCCGGGCGAACCGTGCGTCGCCCCGGCTAATCGCGCCTACTTCCGCCCCGGCAACAACATCACGCGGGGGCAGCTTTCCAAGCTGATCACGTTGGGCATGGCCTGGCCGATCCAGACCCCCGCCGACCCGGCCTACACGTTTGACGACGTGCCCCCCGGCTCGACCTTCTTCGGCTACATCGAGACGATCATCGCCCACGGAGTCGCCACCGGCTACCCCTGCGGCAATCCCGGCGAACCCTGCGTCCCGCCGAACCGAGGCTACTACCGCCCGAACAACAACGGCACCCGCGGCCAACTGAGCAAGATGCTCTACCTGTCGCTCAGCACCCCGTAGGCCCGATCCTGCTGTCAACGGATTAGGGAACGGATTAAACGGATAGGCACAGCGCCCGCGCACGAATAGCCCCGGACGGGGCGACAGACGCTAGCCCACGGTGCCAACCGTGGGCAAAGTGCATACAAGAATTTAGCCCCGGTAGGGGCGACAGAAAGATCGGGTAGCCCGCTTATCTGTCGCCCCTGCCGGGGCTTGTCTGTTGGTGGGCCTGATCCCCACAGCGTACGCTGTGGGCTAGCATCTGTCGCCCCGTCCGGGGCTGGGAGCGGGGCCTCGCCCGTGGCAGGGCTTCGCTCCGTTTAATCCGTTTCCAAAATCCGTTGACAGCCCTAAAGGGGTGGCTACTTGACCGGGGTGTCGTGCGGCTCCGGGGCGCGACGGTCGGCGGTGACGGGGAGCGCGTCACCGGGAACGGGGGGCGCGGTGAGGGTGCGCCGGCCCTGGTCGAACTGGCGGCGGGCGATGACGATCAGGAAGAGGAGGAGGATGACCGCCATCACGGCGAGGGTGATCAGCTTGTCGAGGGCCGAGGGCAAGAAGGAGAGGCCGCCGAAGAAGCCGCAGAGGAGGAGATAGATGACCACGATCTGCCGCTGGTTGAGGCCCAGGTCATAGAGCCGGTAGTGCAGGTGGGCGCGGTCGGCCTCGAACGGCGAGCGGCGGCGGGTCAGCCGGTAGATGATCACATAAGCCACGTCGAGGATCGGCACGCCCAGCACCAGCAGCGCCGTAGCGATCTTGGCCCCCCCGATGATCGAGAGGACGGCCAGGGTGAAGCCGAGGAACATCGAGCCGGAATCGCCCATAAAGATCCGCGCCGGGTTCCAATTGTAGGGCAGGAAGCCCAGCACCGCCGCGCCCAGAATGAGCGGCAGGTAGGCGATCGACGGCTGCGGCAAGAAGCTGCCACGGGGGATGATCGTCACCGCGAAGAGGACGATGCACGAGACCAACGTGATCCCCCCGGCCAGCCCATCCAGCCCGTCGCTCCAGTTGATCGCGTTCATCATCCCCACGATCCAGAAGAAGGTGAAGCCGACCGTCAGCACCGCGGGCAAGACCAGCGACCCGCCGAACGGGTTCTGCACCGAGTCGGCCACAATGCCGATGCGGTGGCGCAATTCCAGGATCGGCCCCGCCCCGTCCATCCAGCCCAGCGCGGGCCAGATGATCAGCGCTACGGCGAACAGTTGCCACAGCAGCTTGGGCAGCGGCTTGATCCCGCGCACATCGTCCCAGATCATCACCGCTTCGACCACCGTCGCGCCCAGCCCCAGCATAGCGAAGCGGGCCAATTCCACCCAGGCCGGGTCCACCGTGAAGGAGAGGCCGGAAAGAAGCAGGGTCACCATCCGGGGCTGGTCCAGCGGGTCGTTGGCCGGGTCGAGGGGCTGGCGCATGATCGGCAGGAGGTAGGTGAGGCCGAGGCCGATCATGAAGGCCAGGTACATGGCGATGCCGCCAACACGGGGGGTGGGGTTGGTGTGGATGTTGCGGGCGGCGGCTCGCCCGGTCCAGCCAAAGCGCAGCCCCACATTCCGCATCACCGGGGTCAGGATGAGCGAAGCCAGCAGCACCACACTGAAGACCAGCAGGTAGCGGGGGAGTTCGGCGGCGACCACGTCGAACGGGTTGGCAGGAGGGGTCACAGCGGCAGGCTAGCCGGTGCCGAACTGGCGGTCGCCCGCGTCACCCAGCCCCGGCACGATGTAACCATGCTCGTTGAGGTGGCTGTCAATGGCGGCGATATGGATCGGCACGTCGGGATGGTCGGTGCTCAGCCGCGCGATGCCCTCCGGCGCGGCGATCAGGCCCATGTACTTGATCCGCTTGGCCCCCCAGCGCTTGAGCATATCGACTGTGGCGCTGGCCGAGCCGCCGGTGGCGAGCATCGGGTCGAGCACGATACAGGTGTCCACCGTCGCCTCATTGGGCAGGCGGTTGTAGTAAGAGATCGGCTTGAGCGTGCGTTCGTCGCGGAAGAGGCCGATATGCCAGACCTGGGCATAGGGCAAGAGTTCCAGCACGGATTCGACCATGCCCAACCCCGCCCGCAACACCGGCACCAGCCCGACCCGCTCCGACACCACCCGGCAGGTGATCGTGGTCAGCGGCGTCTCCACCACCTCTTCGCGGGTGGTGAGATCCTGGGTTGCCTCATAGGTGAGGAGCTGGGTGATCTCGCGCACCACCTCGCGGAACTTCTTCGGCTCGGTCTCTTTGCGGCGCAGATAGGCCAGCTTATGCAGGATCAGCGGGTGGTTGGTGCAATATACCTCGGCCATCGGGATGCTCCTGGGGGTTGGGGGTTAGGGGTTGGGGGTTGGTGCTGGTATTTCTACCAACCCCCCACCCCAAACCCCCCCCCCCGAATAGGGCAAGCCGGGCCCCGGGGAGCGGGGGCACAAGGCGGCGACATACAGGCGGACCCCGGCGAGGGAACCGTCGTGCAGCGGGGGCGG
>JBBSAN010000779.1:0-3722 GCA_038252265.1 Chloroflexia bacterium | reverse complement strand
CGAGGTATGAGGTATGAGGTATGAGGTATGAGGTATGAGGTTTGACAAAGAGTCGGGCCAACCCATACAATGATCGAGGATCACTGACCACTGACCACTGACCACTGACCACTGACTACTGACCACTCGTCACGAGCCACTACGCATGAACCCACGCGGATTTTTCACTATCGCCGTCATCGTTTTTGTCTTCGGCGTCGTCACCCGGCAACTGACCCTGCTCAGCGTCGGATTGCTGGCGATTCTGATCCTGGGCGCGGCGTGGGTATGGCAGCGCTATTGCCTGCGGGGGGTGGCCTACACCCGCCGCCTGACCGAGGATCATATCTTCTGGGGCGAGTCGACCGAGTTGACGATTACGGTGGTCAACCGCAAGCTGTTGCCCCTGTCGTGGATCGAAACCGACGAAGAGATTTCGGCCAACCTCACCTTTGTGGACCGCGAGGTGGAAGCGGTGAACGCGCTGGGCAAGGTCGGGCTGGGCCATACCACGTCGTTGCGCTGGTTTGAGCGGGTCAGTTGGCGCTACCGGGTGCAGTGCGAGCACAGGGGGCTGTACCTGTTCGATACGGTCAGCCTGCGGTCGGGTGACATCTTCGGCCTCTACACCCGGCATGAAGACCACCTGATCCCCGGCCAATTGTTTGTCTACCCGCGCATGGTCCCGTTGCCGGAACTGGGCTTGCCCGCCCGCTACCCGTTTGGCGATGCCCGTGCCCAGAACACGCTGCTGGACGACCCGGTGCGCTCGGCAGGCGTGCGGGACTACCGGCCCGAAGACCCCTTCAAGCGCATCCACTGGAAGGCCACCGCCCGCCGCCAGGAATTGCAGGTGCGCGTCTTCGAGCGGACGACCACGCAGACCCTTGCCATCTTCATGAACATCGAGACGTTCCGCTATTACTGGGAAGGGATCGAGCCGGATCGGGCCGAGTGGGCAATCACGGTGGCGGCGTCGCTGGCGCGCTATGCCGACGAGCAGCGCTACAGCATCGGCCTCTACACCAACGCGGCAGTGCTGGAGAGTGGCGAGGCGATCCGCATCCTGCCGGGCCGCAGCCCGCACCAGTTGACTCGCATTCTGGAGGCGCTGGCCCGGCTGCTGACCCTGCCTGTGCAGGGATTCCACGAGTTGCTCCAGACCGAAAGCGGGCGATTGCCCTGGGGCAGCACGATTGTGGTGGTGACGCCGATCGTGCCCGAATTTCTCGAAGTGATCCTGCTGCGGCTGAAAGAGCGCGGGCACAAGGTGGTGCTGTGCGCGCTGACGCCCAAGCCGACCGTGCCGCTGCCCGGGATCATCACCTACCATTTGCCCCTGCCGAAGGCCCCGCCATCGCGCCCGGCCCCGCCGCCCGTTAACCTCGGCGGCCCGGCTCCGGGCGGGGTGACCTGGACAGCCCCACCGGCTATTCCGCTGGGCGCGGCGAAGGAGGGTTGACGATGCAGAGTCTGGCCGCTGCCCTGGCCCCTCGTTCGGACGAGGCCCCGTCGGGCCTGGTGAACATTCAGGCCGAGTTGCTGGTGTTGCTGACTACCTTGCTGGATGTGGTGTTGTGGCACCTCATTCTCAACATGATCACCGGCACGCGCACCTATCTGCCGCTGTGGCCCTTGCTGGCGGTGGCGGTGGGGGGCCACCTGCTGGCCTTCGTGCTCGAATACCGGAACGGTTCCAGCCTCTTGTCTGACGGGATCCTGGTGGGCGCGGCGCTCGGCTCTATCCTGTTCGTGCTGTGGGCCGCGTTCTATAGTGCTGTGCCCTTCTGGGATCTGAGTTGGGTGGGCAGTTTTGTCGGGTCGGTGCTGGCGTTGAAGTACCCGCTGTGGCCGGGCCTGGGGCTGGTGTTGTTTACCGCCTATCTGTGGAACCGGGCGATCAATGCCGATTCGGGGCACCCGGCGAATATCGCGGCGCGTTTCGAGTTCGCCCTGGTGGTGCTGGTCCTTTTCGGGGGGGTGCGGCTGTTTGGCAGCGGGGTCGAGATGGACGGGCCGGTCAACCGGGCCATCTTCTGGTTCTTCCTGGTGGGGATGCTGGCCCTGGCGCTGCGCCGCGCCCAGATGGAAGGCTCGCGTAGCCGCCCGGTCTTTAGCCCGCGCTGGGCGCTGCTGTCGCTGTCGGTAGTGGTCGGGCTGCTGCTGATCGGCGCGGTCCTGGCGACGGCCTTTTCCCGCGACCTGGGGGCGACGTTGTTCCAGCCGCTGCTGGTGGTCCTGGGGGGGATCGGCTGGGTGTTGTGGACGGTCTTTAGCTGGCTGGTTGAACTTCTTTTCTGGCTATTGACCCCGCTGATCGACTTTATCCACAGTATCACCGGGAACCTCGCTCCCTCGTCTAATCAGACCGGCGCGCTGTCCTGGCTTGACGAGTTGCAGAAGCGCTACTCCACCAACCCCAGCACGCTCGATCCGATCATGCCGGTGATCGGCGGGCTGGTGTTGCTCCTGGCGCTGTTCGTGTTGTGGCTCTTCTGGTCGCCGGGTCGCCGTCGCCGGGCCGTCGCGCAAGGGGAAGAACGCGAATCGGTATGGGACTGGCGCATGTTGCCCGACCTGCTGGCCGGGTTGCGCGGGGGCCGCCGGGCCGCGCCGCCGCCCGACTCGCTGCTGGCCCTGGCCCGCGACCCGCGCTATCGCTACACGGTGCAGGTCCGCCAGATCTACCGCCAATTGTTGGACCTGGCCGAGGCGCGAGGCGTGCCGCGCCCCATCCCGCAGACCGCCGATGAACTGTTACCCGCCCTGGCACAGGTGCTGCCCGGCGACCCCGCCCCGTTGCAAACGATCACGACGGTCTATGACACGGTGCGCTACCGCACCAGCCCGGCCACTGCCGAAGAAGCCGCCGCTGCTGCTGCCGCCTGGCAGGCGTTGGGTGGGCGGTAGATGTTTAGAAATTAGAAATCAGAAATCAGAAATCAGGTTTTTGTGATAAGCAGAAGTAACCGGGGCGGTTGCTATAGATGAGGGGACCGGGGAATAGCTCCCCGGTCCCCTCGTCGCGTGCCGGACGGCACGCCGCTGCGCTTTTGTACGTCCTGTGGCTAGGGGATGAGCAGCACCTTGCCTTTGGCCTGGCGGCTTGCCAGGTATTCGTGCGCCTGCCCGGCGTCGGCCAGGGGGAAGGTCCGGGCGATGCGCACGTCTAGCTCCCCGGCGGCCATCCAGCCGACCAGATCCCCGGCGCGTTCGAGGAGTTCCGCGCGTTCGGCGGCATAGTGGGCCAGCGTGGGCCGGGTCAGGAAAAGCGAGCCTTTCGTGTTGAGGATCTGGGGATCGACCGGCGCGACCGCCCCGCTGGACTGGCCGTAGAGCACCAGATAGCCTCGCCGCCGCAGGCTGTCCAGGCTGCCCATAAACGTATCTTTGCCGACCGAGTCGTAGACCGCGTGGACCCCCTCGCCCCCGGTCAGCCGCCGGGTCTCGGCGGCAAAGTCGGTCTGCGTGTAGAGGATCACCTCATCGGCTCCGGCGGCGCGAGCCTCGGCGGCCTTCTCTTCGGTGGAGACGGTGCCGATGACGCGCGCCCCGCGCCGCTTGGCAAGCTGGACCAGCAACCCGCCCACACCGCCTGCCGCCGCATGGACCAGCACGGTATCGCCCGGCTGGATGGGGTAGGTGCTGTGGCTGAGGTAGTGGGCGGTCATCCCCTGGAGCATCACGGCGGCAGCGTGGGGCAGGTCCACCCCGGCAGGCACGGGGACGAGCCGGGCGGCAGG
>JBBSAN010000778.1:0-3722 GCA_038252265.1 Chloroflexia bacterium | reverse complement strand
TGACCTCGCGCATCGCGCCGTGGGTGCTCATCCCGCGCTGCTTCTACAGCACGGCCAAGATCTGCGAGACGTTCACCGACTGCGACGGCAACTTCCGCTGCTGCTTCCGCTGGTTCCCCTGGCACATCCGCCGCGGGCGGTTGCGGTTTGACGGTCGCCCCGACATCATCATCAAAGTCACCCAGACCATCGGCGGCGTGGACCGGGTGATCTACATGGACCCCTACACCAGCACGCGCTGGAACGTGAACACGGCGCACATCACCCTCAACCTGGATGACGACGCTATCGTCTGCGGGCAGGGCAATTGCACCGACCCGCTGCCCGGCCACCAGCAGGCCAGCCTGTTGCAGGTCGGCGGTGACCCGGTGTGGACGATCAACCAGGCCGACGGCATGTACACCACGGCGACCCCGCTGGTCAACAACGCGCCGTTTGCCGGGGCGCTCTACCTCTTCGGCAACTTCAGCCTCGACCTGAAGTCCTTCAACGCGGGCACCGACAAGGCCAACTTCTTCTACAAGATCTCGTATGCCAGGGAAGTCACAGCGGGCATCACCCCACCCGCCGCCGCCTTCCAGCCGATCCAGACCCCCCTGTCGATGCAGCGGGCCACGTTCCTTGGAGCCTTCCACGATCACCTGCTGGGGCCGCAGCCCAGCGGGCCGACGGCGGGGCTGTACGAGGTGCAGGACGCCGAGCACTGGTGGATGTCGGGCGGCACGCTGCTCGTCGGCGGCAACACCCCCATCGGCCTCTGGGATACCACGGCTATCGAACCGGACCAGGGCACCTACTACCTGCGGATGGAGGTCTACAACAGCAGCGGGGTCAAGCTGACCACCTGCCAGTTCCCGAACCACGGCGGCAACGGCACCGGCCTCGATCCCGATCCGCCCCCGGTCGTCACCGACCACCTCGATATCAAGGTCGCCATCGACAACAACCCGATGACCTTCAGCCTGACCACCCCGGCGGTCAACCCCTGCGGCGTGGTCCATTGGACGCCCACCCTGACACTCGACTTCGTCGTCCACGCCAGCCAACCGCATGGCCGGGTGGATTCGTGGACCTTGCCGTATGTCAAAGGCGTTGATCCCACCCGCCTGCCCGTTCCGGCCTGGAGCAACAGCTATCCCAGCGGCCAGAGTCCGGTCAACGAGACGGTGAACGGCAACATCATGCTGGTGGACACCACCACCCCCAGTGGGCACATCGAAAGCACCTGCGCGTTCGCCCTCATGCTCCAGGCCTGGGCGCACATCCGCGGCAACTACGGCTTCATCTACTACGGCGAAAAGGTCTACGCCATCGCCATCGAACGCTGCGTCTGCCCCGAACCGGCCAACAGCTAACGTCAGTGTTCAGAAATCAGAAAGCAGAAATTAGAAGAGGGTATGAATCGGTCGTCGCTGACGCGCACGCCGACAATTCACTGGCCCTTACGCTGCCAGTAGCTGACGGCTGATGTCCGATTGCTGAACACTTACAACCACCCTTCAAGTCATCAACGCAACACAAAGGGGCCGCGCAGCCAGGCTGCGCGGCCCCCTCTCCGTGTAGGATGTGGCTCTGCCCATTGATGGTGGGGAGACCCCGACGCTTGGGGCAACCCGACCATCAATGGGCAGAGCCATATCCTACAGATGATATGACATTTATGGTTCGATCCCAGCAGCCCTCTCTTTATCCCCGCAGCACTCAGCACTCAGCACTCAGCACTCGTCACACTTCGGCCCAGCCCACCACCGGCAAGTCCGGCGCGGTGCGCTTGCCCAGCCCGGCCAGGACCGCGCCGGGGCCGATCTCGATGCAGCGGGTGATACCCTGGCTGACCAGGAATTGCACCGTGGCGACCCACTGCACGGGGCAGAGCAACTGCTGGCTCAACTCGTCGCGCAGCGCCGCCGCCGTCTGGAGGGGCAGGCCGCTGATGTTGCCGATCAGCGGCACTGCGGGCGCTTGCAAGTCTAGATCCGCGACCAGGGCGGCGAATTCGGTAGAGGCCTCGGCCATGAGCGGCGAGTGCGAGGCGATGCTGACCGCCAGCCGGGTCGCCCGGCCCCCCGCCGCCTTCGCCAGCACCATCGCCCGCTCTAACGCGGGCACCGCCCCCGAAATGACGATCTGTTCCGGCGTATTCACGTTGGCCGGGACGACAATCGTCCCCGTCTCGTCCGAGGCGATCTCGCAGAACGCGGCGACCTGCTCCGGCGTCACGCGCATTACCGCCGCCATCCCGCCGGGCAAATGCGCCCCCGCCGCTTTCATCAGCCGTCCCCGGTCCCAGACCAGGCGCAGCACATCGGGGAAGGCTGCCGCCTCACTGGCGACCAGGGCCGACCATTCGCCCAGGCTGTGTCCGGCGACAAAGGCGGGACGCAGCGGCGGGTGCCCTGCTGCGGCGCGGCGCTCTTGCAGGGCGGCCAGCATGGCGATGCTGGTGGTCAGCAGGCCCGGCTGCGCCCACTGGGTATCGTTCAGATCGTCGGGCGGGCCTTCAAAGCAAATCCGCGAGAGGGGAATGTTAAGGGCGTGGTCCGCCGCGTCAAACACTGCCCGCGCCGCCGGGGACTGATCATAGAGATCCGCCCCCATACCCACCTGCTGTGCCCCCTGCCCCGGAAACAGAAACGCGATCCCTTCGTCGTCCATCCATCCACCCATCCTATTTTAGATTTTAGATTTTAGATTTTGGAACGCTCGATTTTGGACGTGGGATGGCGCACCCCACTCAACTGACAAATCCAAAATCTAAAATCGCAAATCCAAAATCGTCAAACGCGGACCATGCCGCCATCGACGTTGAGCACCTGCCCGTTGACATAGGCGGCATCGTCGGAGACAAGGAAGGCGATGGCGGAGGCCACATCTTCGGGCTTGCCATAGCGCCCGGCGGGGATCTGATCCAGGATCGCCTTCTTGATCTCGTCCGAGAGGCCTGCCGTGATATCGGTCTCGATGAAGCCGGGGCAGATGGCGTTGGCGGTGATGCTGCGCGCCCCCAGTTCATGGGCCACCGACTTGACGAAGCCGATCAGCCCGGCTTTGGCCGCCGCATAGTTCGACTGCCCGGCGTTGCCGGTGAGGGCCACCACCGAGGAAATGACGACGATCCGCCCGTAGCGCTGGCGCACCATCTGCCGCGTCGCCGCCTTGACGCAGACGAAGGCCGGGCGCAGGTTCGTGTTGAGCACATCGTCCCATTCTTGCTGGCTCATTCGCATGAGCAGGTTGTCGCGGGTGATGCCCGCGTTGCTGACCAGGATATGCAGCCCGCCCAGGTCCTTGATCGTTTTGTTCACCATCGCCTCGACCTGCGCCGGGTCGCTCACATCAGCCTGGATCGCCAGCGCCGTGCCGCCCGCCGACTCGATCAGGCCGACCAGTTCGCGGGCCGCCTCCTCGCTGGCGTGGTAGTTGACGGCCACTTTCGCACCATCCGCCGCCAGCCGCAGGGCCGTGGCCCGCCCAATCCCGCGCCCCGCCCCGGTCACCAGGGCCACTTTATTTTCCAGTCGCGTCACCGCCTCATCCTCCTGTGGTGCATATTGCCCGCGCATGATAGCATAGCCCGGCGGCCCCTGTCAATGGGAACCCGCAGGCACCACAAAGGGCACGGCAGACACGAATTTCACCCGTCGTGTCCGTCGTGCCCTCTATGGTGCTACGGTAAGGGCGTCGTTACGGCCCGCAATTGGGCACGAACGACACCAGACGCG
>JBBSAN010000777.1:0-3723 GCA_038252265.1 Chloroflexia bacterium | reverse complement strand
TCGCCGCGCTCATCCCGGCGGCGACCCGCGCCCCCAGCAGAGTGATCATGTGCTGCGCGGTGGTGCCGGTGCCCAGCCCCACCATCATGCCGTCGGTGACAAAGGCCAGGGCCTGCTCGGCAGCCTTGTGTTTCAGGGCGTCCTGATCGATCATAGATGCATTACTCCCCTGCTTGGTGGGCGAACAGATAGGCCGCAGGGTCTGGTTCGTGCTAGAATCGTGCCAGGAATATCGAAAACAGGCGGGTACGCCCGGCCAATACCGAAACCCGAGGAGACCGACCGATGATCACCCCCGATCCATCCGCATCCGAAGCACCCCCAACCTCCCTCCAGCCTGGGGCGCGGCTGCCGTTGTTCAGCCTGCCGTCCAGCCGAGGGGAGATGCTGGGGCCGAAGCGCTACCGCCAGCGCAAGCATCTGGTAGTGCTCTGCGTCGACCCGGAAACCGTCGGTGGGCGAGCCTACCGCACGGCGATGGCCGGGCTGTACCCCGAATTTCAGGAGATGGCCGCCGAGGTGCTGGCCCTGGTGCCCACCGCCCCCGATGCGCTGGCGGCGCTGGCGACCCGCCTGGCCCTGCCCTTCCCCCTGCTGGCCGACGAGGGCAGCGCCCGCGCCCGCCTCCTGCCCGCCAATGTTCCGGCCTCCACCGTGGCCGCCTTCGTTGCCGACCGCTATGGGGTGCTCGTCCATGCCGCCATCGCCCCCAGTGCCGCCGCGCTGGAGCCGCCCGCCGAGGTGTTGGCCTGGGCGCGCTACATCGGAATGCAGTGTTCGGAGTGTTTGAATTTTCCCGAATCGTGAAACGTGAGCGATCAGAACCAACGGCGCAGCCGCAGATGGTGTGCGGCTGCGCCGTTTTGCTGGCCTTTTCCCGCGCTTGGAGCCAGAGCAGGCTGGCGTGATCAGCATACACAGTCGAATTATGTTATAATACCGACGGGGAGCCAACCGTTGTTTTGTTTAAGAAAGATATGACGCGGTTCGCCACCATTGAAGCAGGGTGCTTATCGGGTGAATAGGGCGCAAACCGCCAGCCGCTGCACAGGTTGAGAGGAGCACGAGATGAACCGCCACCTTTGGTTGTTTCCGTTGCTGTTGCTACTCGGCATGAGCGTGATCCTGGAACTACCCCGCCCGACCAAGACGGCCCCCATGCCGCCCACTAAGGCCGATCCCACCCGCTCCCGCGCTGCCGGCCCGACACCTGCCCTGACCACCTCGGCCACGCCGACGGTTGCGCCCCCCGCCACGGCGACGGCCACGGCGGTCCCTAGCCCCGCCCCGTATTGCGGCCTGGACTGGCAGTTGGTGGGGGGTGCCTTGCGGATCTCGGCGGCGGAAGACGATGTGTGGGCGTCCGGTCCCGCCGGTGTGTTGCGCTGGGGGGGGCGATCCTGGGCATCCGTCCCCGCCCCCTACAATGGACCCACCGGGGCGATCTCCGTGGCGGCAGCCAACGAGGTGTGGGTATTAGGCTCCAGTCCCTATTATACGCTGCACTGGAACGGTGTGGCCTGGATCAACCCGGCATTCCCTGTGCCAACGCCCGCCCTCTCCATCTCGCTGGCCGATATCGCCGCGCGACCAGGTCATGCCTGGGTGGTGGGCGCGTATGAGTACCCCTACTACTATTTCCAGCCGTTGCTCAGGTACTGGGATGGCACCGCCTGGCAAGCTGGTGCGCTCCAGGAGGGGCTGCGCCCGGCGCAACCCGCCGGAGGCTGCCAGGTCGGCAACTGGTTGAGCCGGGTAGATGCTGTTGGACAGCAGGATGCCTGGATTATCGGTTCATATAGCACCTGTACCACCCTGGTGCAGTATTACCAGCACTGCGTGGCCGCCAACTGTAGTGACGCTACGCTCCCGATCTATGCTGAGGCGTTCGCGGGCGTGGCCGACAATGATGCCTGGGCGGTCGGTAGCCCCGACAACACTTTTAACGGCTCGGCCCTGGCCCACTGGGATGGTAGCCGGTGGACGGTGGTTCCCGTGCCCGACATTGGTCCCCTGACCGTGGTGGCGGCGCGGGCTGCCGATGATGTTTGGGCCGGGTCCGACAACCGCTTGCTCCACTGGGACGGCAGTGCCTGGACCACCGTCACCGCTACCTATCCGCCGATGCAACTGGCCGAGCTAGAACTGGTAGGGACGACGGAAATCTGGGTCGGGGGCCGGGATTACTCAGGCAATCCGGTGACCTACCACTATTCGGACCCGTCCCAATTCACCGATGTTCCCGCCACATATCACTTCTATCCTTACATCCACTGGGTGGCCTGCCAGAACATCGTCAGCGGTTATGGCTGTGGCGGGCTGGGAGAGCCGTGCCCCGGTCCCTACTTCCGGCCCGGCAACAACGTCACGCGGGGGCAGATGCTCAAAATGGTGGTTGCTGCCTCTGGCTGGACCATCCTCATGCCAGCCACGCCGACCTTCGAGGATGTGCCTCCCTTGAGCACTTTCTATCCGTATGTGGAGACCGGTGTCAATCACGGGATCATCGGCGGCTATCCCTGCGGGGGCGCGGGGGAGCCATGCGTGGCCCCGGGCAACCAGCCCTACTTCCGCCCCAACGCTCCTATCACGCGGGGTCAACTCAGCAAAGTCATCGCCCTGGCAAAAGGCTATCCCACCCCATCGCCGCCAACGGCAACGTTCAACGATGTGCCGGTAGGGAGCACCTTCTTCGCCTACGTCGAAGCGGTACACGCGAACGGGCTGATCGTGGGCTACCCCTGCGGGGGCGTGGAGGAACCCTGTCCGGGGAGCTACTTCCGCCCGAACGCGAACGCCACCCGCGCCCAGGTGATCAAAATCGTCACCCTTGCTTACGGCGGCCCCTGAGCCGACACACACGCCCTTACAAATCCTTCATCGGCACGAAGTAGGTCTGGCAGGCGGGGTCGATCAGCGGCGGGATCAGTTGCGGCGGTACGAGAGTAGAACACCATTTGTCTGAGCCTCCTTAACGACCCTAGCACACGAAATCGGGCCGCATAGAGGAAGGGTCTGGAAGCGGGGAGTCGGGAGGGCGACAATTGTCGCACCAGTGCGGGGGCAGACGCCTAGCCCGGCGCGGGATAACGACAGGCAAAATGGAGATCGGTCACGGTACATGAAAACGTTGGGGCGGGGCCAGCGGGGCCTGGACATCCCAGAGGAAAATGGTGCCATCCAAGCCGCCGGATACCAGGCGGGTGCCATCACGGTTAAACGCCAGGCTTTTCACCGATCCCGTATGGCCCTCGGCCAGGGGCCAGAACCAGCGCCCCAGCCCCAACGGGTCACCCAGCACGGTCCCCGCAGAGGACTCAGCCAGGTTCCAAATCCAGATCTGATGCTCCGCCGCTGCCGCCAGAGTCCGGCCCTGCGGGCTGAACGCCACCGTCTCGACCCACCGTCCAGGCCCCGTCAGGCGCACAGGCGGCTCCTCCAGGTGCGTCAGATCCCAGAGGCAGATAGCATCGTCACAGCCCGTTGCCAGCAGGGTACCATCGGGCGAAAAGGCCAACCCATGCAAGGGACCCCCCGGCCCCACCAGCACATACGGTGGGGCCGGGGTGCGCCAGTCGTCCCACAGAGACACCCCCCCGTCGACAGCCGCTGCCGCCACGCGGTGCCCATCGGGGCCGAAGGCCACCGCCGTGATTCCCCGCCGCCCGGTGACCAGATCGGTCGGAGGTGCTGTCGGTTCCGCGACCGACCAGAATGGCGGCC
>JBBSAN010000776.1:0-3735 GCA_038252265.1 Chloroflexia bacterium | reverse complement strand
GGCGGCACGGCACTATTGCCACGGGAAGTCGGACCTGGAACGGCTGACTCCCGACGAGATCGTGGACCTGCATGAGCGGCTGATGACCCGCGTGGCGCGGTCGGCTCCGGTGCAGGAAGCCGAAGCGGAGACGATCGCGGTGGGCGCGGTGTCTGCCGAGGGCCGCACCAACGGGCGGCGGCGGGGCTAATCGCCCGGCGATGACAAAGAAGGGCGGACACTTTTGTGTCCGCCCTTTTGGTTTTCACCCGCTTATGCTCCGGTGGTCACCAGACGGATCGTGGTAATGGGAGTCAGGCCCCATTGATCCACCAGGGTCTGAACAACGGGTTGAGCGGTAGTGGGATCGCTTACTTTTATATAGATGTCCATCACGCCCATCCCGCTTCCGGCGTCCACGATTTGCCCAATGTTGGCGGCGGTTATGAGGTCTTCCAAGTGATGGCGGGCGGCTAATTCGTCGGAGGTGGGGAAGCCATCGCCCTGTATTTTGATCTGGATGTGTCGTTCCATTCCGTGTGTTTCCTGCTCCTTATTCTTCGGGGTTGCTTACTGATCTTTATCGGATGCGCGGTGGGGAAACCGGACGCTCCGGTGGGAATTGCTTTCTGCCGTGTAATACCTTGTATCAGCCGTGTGGGGTGGCTATTGAACCAGATCCGCTAATATGCTATATTATATTAGGAGCACAGTCAGGTTAGCGGATTCCATAGATTACACGAGGAGAAATACGTGCCGTCGAGCAAGTTGGGTTCCAGATTATGGTTGGCGGATCTGGTGCAGAGCCGGATCGAGGATCTGGCGGCGGAATTTGCCACCGATGCCCGCGCCCATATTCTGTTTTACCGCCAATTGGACCCGGCGATGGTCCATCAAATCTTCGTGCGCTTCTACACCGTGTTCGCCGAGACGTGCGCGACAGGCAACGTGCTGCCGCTGCGGCTGTACTTCCGCGAGATTATGAAGGCGCGAATGCAGGGCGGGGTCGCCCCGCAGGAGTTTATTGACCTGGCCGACTTCTCCTATGCAGCGCTATGCCGCCTGCTGGAGCGCGAGCGGCCTGCGCACCCGCTGGAGGCCGCGTCGGCCCTGCTCCAGGTGCAGATGCTCCGCCAGACGATCCGGCTGTTGTTGAGCGAACTCAACCTCCAATTTCTCACCGAGCAGCCGCGCTAGCAGCCTCTCCGTAGCCGGGTCTCCATGATATGGGGCAATAAAACGCAGGCGATCATGAGATCGCCTGCGTTCTGTATTGGTCTGGTAGGCGTGGGGCTTATTTGCCGCCTTTGATCTTGTCGATGCCTTCGCGGATGCTATCGCCCGCTTCGTGGGCTTCCTCTTTGATGCGGTCGCCCAGGTGCTCGGCCCCGTGCTGCACATTGTGGGCGGCGTGTTCGGCACCCTGCGCGGCGTTATCGGCGGTGTGCTGCGCGTCATGCGCGGCGTTGTGGGCGGTGTGCTGTGCGTCGTGCTCAGCCTGGTTCGCGTCGTGCTCTAGATTATTCGCCATTGAATTCTCCTTTGTGGTTGATCGCTGGCCGCAACGCTAATTATCGAACCGGATGAAAGGGGAGATAGGCTACCTCTCGACCTTACGCTGTCTCAGCATACTGGGTATTCCAGTAGCGCCAACAGTGGAGTCCGGTTGCCCTGAGTTAAGGCAATTGTTGTGCCAACACCGGGCAGAGGTTGGGGTTCACAGACGCGGGCACATCATGGTATACTCGGAAGGGGCTGCCGCCTGGCAGCCCCTTCCTGTTTCAGCCGGGGGCGGGGGATACGATCAGCAACTGGGTCCCCCACTCTTACTACAGGAGACGCCGCGATGCCTTTCCAGTTGACGACCGAACAGATCCTGGCGTTGGCTCCCGATGCGAGCGCGGCCAAAGCGGGCAAGGACCTGGCGAACGGGCGCAAGTGGCAAAACCTGGGAGTCAATGAGGCGGCAGCCTGGGGCGAGTGCCAGGGCAGCGCGAAAGATCCGTACCGGACGGCGGTGGATCTTCAGGATCAGGCGTTCCGCTGTTCGTGCCCCAGCCGCAAGCTGCCCTGCAAGCATTCGCTGGGGCTGTTGCTGTTGCTGGCGCGGGATGCGGCACCGTTCACCCAGCCGGAGCCGCCCGAATGGGCCGCAACATGGCTAGCAGGGCGGGCCAAACGGGCGGAGACGCGGGCGAAACCGGCGGCCCCGGCGGGCGACGTGGTTGATCCCCGCGCTGCCGAACGGCGCGCGGCCAGCCGGGAAGCGCGAATCAGTGCGGGGTTGAGCGACCTGGATCTGTGGCTTCAGGATGTGGTGCGGCGGGGGCTGGCCCAGGCGCAGACGCAGCCGTATTCGTTCTGGGAAGGCCCGGCGGCGCGGCTGGTGGACGCCCAGGCTCCGGGGTTGGCGCGGCGCGTGCGCGATCTGGCAGGGGTGCCGCAGAGCGGGGGCGACTGGCCGGGGCGGCTGCTGGGCGAACTGGGGCTGCTCCATCTAGCGGTGTCGGGTTATCGCCGCCTGGACACGCTGCCGCCCCCGGTGCAGGCCGATGTGCGGGCGGTGATCGGGTGGACGCACGGGCAGGATGATGTGCTGACCGGCGAGCCGGTGCGCGACCGCTGGCTGGTGCTGGGGCAGCATGTTGGCGAAGACGGCAAGCTGCGGGTGCAGCGGACCTGGCTGTGGGGGCAGGCGAGCGGGCGGGCCGCGCTGGTGCTCCATTTCGCCGCCGCCAAACAGCCGATGGATGCGAGCCTGGTGGTGGGCACGCAGTTGGACGCCGACCTGGCGTTCTATCCGAGCGCGTATCCTCTGCGGGCGCTGGTCAAGGCCCGCCATACCTCTGCGCTTCCCCTCGATGATCTGCCCGGCTACCCAACGGTTGCCGCCGGGCTGGCGGCGTACAGCGCCGGGTTGGCGGCGTACCCCTGGCTTGATTTGTTCCCTCTGTCATTGGCGGCGGTGGTGCCGATCCGCGCGGGCGCGGGGTGGGCGGTGCGTGATGCCGACGGGCAGGTGCTACCGCTGTCGCCGCGCTTTGAGCGGGGGTGGCCTTTGCTGGCGTTGAGCGGCGGGCATCCGCTCAGCCTGTTCGGGGAGTGGGACGGCGCGGTGCTGCGCCCGCTCGGTGCGTGGGCCAGTGGGCGGTATCATATTGTGATGCGGAACGAGTGAAACGTGAAACGTGATGCGTGATACTTTTATTGGGTCTATTGGCCGGTTGGTTTCCTATTGCGAGGGCTGTTTATGACTCATTCCTCATCCCTCATTCCTCATTCCTCATCCTGGCAGGCGGTAGTGACGGCGGCGCTGGTGGGGACGGAGCGGCAGGCGGGGCCGGTGCCTGCGGGTGACGGGGCGCTGGGGGCGCTGCTGGCGCAGGTGGACGGGGCGGACGGGGAGCACGCGCTATTGAGCGCGGCGGTGGCGCTGGTGCTGTATGAGCGGGCGGGGTGGGTGCCGGAGACGGACCTGACGCCGCCCCCGGAAGCCGCACCGCCGGAGACGCAGCCACGGGTGAACGTGCCGGCGGGGCACCACCTGGCGACGATGCTGGGCGGGCAGTATGACGAGGTGCTGGCCGAGTGGCTAGCGGCGGCGGGGCACGAGGGCTGGCGGGTGCCAGAAGAGGTGCTGCCGGGGCTGCTGGACCTGGGGCGCTTCCTGCCGTCGCTGCAGGACGAGCAGGCGGGCCTGGGCGACGAGCGCATCATGTCGTCGGAGGGCGACACGGTCAGCGGCAGCTTCTCGGG
>JBBSAN010000775.1:0-3738 GCA_038252265.1 Chloroflexia bacterium | reverse complement strand
CTGGAAGCGGTCCTCGCCTATGTAACCGCACGGACACCCGGCAGCACGTGATCCCGGCGCACGCCCACCACGACCGGGAGGCTTATGCTTCCTCCTCGCGGGCCTTCTCCTGTGCAAACTCCCGAACGATCTCCAACATGGTGTAGCGGGGTGCCCCACTGGCGTGGTCGGTGTGTAGCAGGCCCACCGCCACCAGCGCCGCCAACTCCGCCGCCACATCCGGCTCCGGCTCCCCTCCTGCCATTGGCTGGAGGGGCCGAAGCGCCCGGATCTCGGCGAGGGTGCCGCCCTCCGCCACGCCACTTAGCTGCTGCAAGAGTTGGCCCTCGCCGGGGGTCAGCCGGGCATAGCTCCAATCGAGCACCCCCCGCAGGATGCGTTCCTCGGCGGGCAGGGCGGCGACGCGGGCGGTGTCGAGCCAGGGTTCGATTTGCGCGAGGATTTCCGGGGAAGACGTTGTGCCAGTACGTGCGGCGGCCAACTCAATCGCCAGGGGTAGGCCGTCCAGTCGTCTGCACAGTTCGCTGATGGCTGCCGTGTTTTCGGGAGTGAAGCCCAGATCCGGTTGGACGGCGCGCGCCCGTTCCACGAAGAGTTGCACCGCCTCATAGCTCAGCCAGCGCTTGACGCCGGGCAGGCGGGCGGGGAAGGGTGGGGGAGTGGTCAGCGGCATGAGGGGCAGGCGGCGCTCCCCATACAGGTGCAACGTCTGGCGGCTCGTGACCAGCATCCGCACCCAGGGGGCCGCGTTCAACAATGCGGTAAGGCTGGGCGCGGCGGGCAGCACCTGCTCGAAATGATCAAGCACCAGCAGCAACCGCTTATCGCGCAACTCGTGCGTCAGCGTGTCGAAGTCCGTCTGGTCGGCGCGCGCTTCTACACCCAGCCCCTGCGTGATTGCCCGCAGCACCCGATCGGGATCGCCCAGCGTGCTCAAGCCCACGAAGTGGACCCCATCGGGGAAATCGCTGCGCACCCCGTCCGCGACCTGGACCGCCAGGCGGGTCTTGCCGCTGCCCGGTGGGCCGGTGAAGGTTAACAGGCGCACGCCCGGTTGGCGCAACACCTGGCGTGCCTCCTCCTGTGCTGCTGCCCGTCCCACAAACGAGGTCGCCGGGGTGGGCAGGGTACCCGTCCGGTGCTGGAGCGTCTGCCACGGCGCCGGGCCAGGTGGGGCGAGCGGGGCCAGGGGCTGCCGGGCGCGCGCCGCCCTGGCGAATTCAACAAAGGCTGGATGCTCGGCGGCGGGCACCCCCAACGCCTCGGCCAGCAACCGCGCCACCTGGCTCGACGGTTTGCGCGTCCCCGCCTCGATCTTCAGAATCGTGACCGGTGAACACTGGACGCGCTCCGCCAGGTCTTTTTGGCTCAGGCCCAGCGCCTGTCGCTGCTGCTTGACCCATTGACCAAATGCTGGTTCTGCGCTCATCGAACCCCCGCAACAATTGCTGTGTCGTGCACTTTGTGGGACTGGCGCGCCACCGAGGCCGCGCGCTGGTACAGTCCGCCCCGCCATAATGATAGCCCTTCAACAGCCCAGGAGGTTCATCCGGGCCGACCCCGCGAGCAGGGCGAGCTTACGCACAGACCTACGTGGACGGGGCGGCAGCCCGCACATATTGACTGTACGGCGTGGCCCTATTGTCCTTCTGATTCAAATCGGCGACCGTTAGGGCTGATTGAGAATTACCCGATCAGCCGCTTCCGGCCCCGATCCACTAATCCCTAGCCAGCCCTGTTGCCTAGTATCCGCCCCTGCGACGCAATCGCGTGCCTGGGAATTATTTGATAGGCGGATTTTGCCGCCTATCAAATAATTCCCAGGCGGCCCAACGAGTGGTCCGCTGCCACGCACCGATAGCGCAATGGGGCGGGGCCATATCCTCGGGACCATTGTACAAAGCCCGTCATGACCCTGCGGGGTCACCACCTGCGATCAAATACCCGCGTTGGTGTTGTGGCCGGGCCTACACACTGGTATTTGAGAGCAGTCGATCTCAGGCGAACGCGTTCGCTGAGCGATGGGTTCGGAGTGTGCGGGAAGAGTGCTTGGACCAGCTATTGATCCTGAGCTGAACTTGCGTTCGGCGGCAAGGTCACGTAATCTGTATCCCAGGAGGTGGCTTGGTGCTCCTTTGACTGTGTTTGTAGCACGGGCTAGTATGCCACCAAGCCACCTCATTCGTTATTTGAACAGTATTGCACCTAAACCCTGTTACTACGCTTTATAGTGTCAATACCTACGACAATTGCCACGCCTGACTGGACTTGAGCGTCAAGGTGAGCGCAAGAAATTAAATACGGTCCCGCTGCGACGGCACCATATTTAATTTCAGGCAGTAAGCACACCCGGCTCTGATGCCACGCTTCAAAATTGGCGTAGGTATTGAGTGTGATTCCCCTTTTTACACGTTCCGTGTTTCTATCCCGACGATCGTCGATCCTGGCCTTCACCCGGGCTGCTGGTCGCGAGTGCCCGGTCACCCTGCGTGCCGCCCACTCCCTGAGGAGTGGGCGGACGACTCTCGTTCTCGGTCTCCGGAGGGTAAGTCAGGTCGTCGCCGCTGACGTGCGCCCAGGGAGTTAGCTTGTGTGGTGCGACCCGCTTCTCGCTCATGATGTCCTCAACCCGGATGCCCTGCACCAATAGAGCGTCGCCGATCAAGGAGCGATGACAGCGCCAGGGGACCGCCTCGGCGCACATGATGACCACCCGCTCCGGCCCGGCCAGGTCAACCAGTCGGTGCAGCCCAGCCTTGAATTCGGGAGTGCGCATATGGTCGGCGTAGCCGCGAAATGATGCGTTGCGCCATCCCGTATTGGGCGAGTCGGCCCTGGGTTTCCGCAGCCCTCCCAGCGCAGGCAGATGCTCGTAGCCGATTCCGTTCCCCTCCAGCTCTTGGCGCAGCGTTTCGCAGTTGAACTGAGGGTTGTGCCGGGAGCGCGGCACGGTGCGCACATCGACCAGGTATGTAACGCCATACGCCCGTAACAGACGCAAGAAGTCTTCCCATGCGCGGGTCGAGTGACCCACCGTCAGCACCACCAGTGCATCTGGCGCCAGGGACGCGTATGGCTCCGCGAACACAGTACTCACTCTACGTTCCTCTAACTATGCTGATCCAGGATGGAGCGCCCAGGGCCGCGCATCCCCCTAATAGCAGCGCGCCTGTGGCTATATAAAGCAGGATAGAGCCTACGAGCCAGGCAGGGAGTCGAGGCCTGGTCACGCCACCTTTCTTCTGCCTGTTGGCCTCAAACCAGGCACGCACACTGAAGAGTGTGCCTGCGAAGTAGACTGTGCAGGCAGCCCACACCAGGGCGCCGCGTCAAGGCTGCCAGCAGCCACGTAGTAGGCGGCGGGCGCACTGAGTGTCAAGCCGATGATGCCCGCCAGCCGCCTGCCCAGGCTGCGCTGCTTGCACAACGTCACGGCTATCAGAAAGAGGAGCATCAGCGCTACGGCAGGCACAACGAACCAGCCCAGTCCCTACAACTTCCAGACAAGGCGCAGCGGAGCGCCCGCGTACTGCCGGCCTACGTCGTGTCGCGGCTGACCACGGTTTGCACCCGCCCGGTCTGGGACCCACGCTATCCGGGATCAGGAAAAGTGGTGTTCGCGAATTGCCACCATGCAGCGAAGCGATCGGGGTTCCAGGGGTCGCACATGATCGCCTGCCGGCGATACACCAGCGTGGGCGTGATCGGGTCGCCGCCGGTCACGAACGCGACCCCTTG
>JBBSAN010000774.1:0-3748 GCA_038252265.1 Chloroflexia bacterium | reverse complement strand
CGTTTACCTTTAGATCAACCGTTGGCGCAGGCGTGGTCCGGTAGACGGTGGTCACAGCGCGAAAATCGACGTACCCGCCGCTGGCGGTGATCGACCAGGTGCAGTCGCCGGCAGTGGGTACATTCCAGGCTGGGACTGGCAAGTTATTGAAGCCTGGCGTTCCCTGGTTGGCGATATACAGGTCTTCGGTCCGGATCGTCTGGCCGCAAGCCTGGATAATCGCTGTGCCCACATTGGTGTCGCCACTGTAAGCAACCTGGACGTTGAAGCTTTGCAGGTAGGTAAAATTTCCGGAGACTGAACCGCCGCTTTGAATGCGAGTAACCTGCTCGGTGCAACCGCTATTGCAGTTTGTTCCACCTTCGGAGGGTGGCAGCGAAGTGTTATCCCGGTGGAAAAGCGTGATGTACCCAACCGAACCATTCCACTGGATGTAATTCGACTCCTGGTCAAACGTACGCCCATTCTTCAGATATTCAGGATAAATGCTGGCAGACACCAGATGAGCGGTGAGGAACAGCGCGGCAAGTAAAGCTGCTGCTCCTATTCCCCGCATCCAGGCTCGAATTCGTTTTTGGTTTATTTTCAATGGGTACCTCACTGCGCAACGCCGGCCGCGGCAAATACTCGCACGGTTTTTGTCACCACATGGATACTGTCCAGCATCAGCCAGTTCACTGGAACTTCCAGGTAAACTCCAACCGCCGGTTCGGAACTACTCCAATTGCCCAGCCCGGATCCCAGGCGCACCTGGCGCGGTGGATACCCGCTGGTGCTTCCTCCCGTCACTTCCGGCAGCACCCGCACATCCATCCCATATCCGCTGATACCTCGTGATGCCATTTCGGCGGTGATCACCTGCTCCGCTTCGGTTTTCGCCGTGCTGCTGTTCAACCCAATGCTACCACCACTAGTAAAGGTTCCCCAATCCCGGCCTCGGGAAGCGCCGGCCATCGCTGCTTCCTGCGCAACCGAATAGGCCCAGTTGCGAGCTGAGTAGAGACGATAGATATCTACCAGCCCAGAGGCAATGGCGATGAAGGCCATCATGGTCAGGAAGCCCCAAAGAGCGGATTGGCCTTTTCGATCCCGGATCATGGGTAGCGCTCTACAATGCCCCAATGCCGCACTCGGATCGTGGTTGCGGAAGCAGGCAGGAAAGGAATACTCGCCTGAAATGGCGCGGAGGCTTCCAGGATAAAAGCGGTCCCAAAGGGGCTGCCGGACAGCCAGGCCGCGCTTCGCAGGTTGCCGGTGCTGTCCATCACCTGGACTGTTACCGAGGAACTCGCACCCATCACATTCTGGTTTACGGATTGTTGGATGACGCCCGAGGCAAAGCCCCACTGAGTGGGATCGAGCGAGAGGGCGCGGGCGGCAGCGCCGGCGCCGCTGTCCAGCGCCTGGCGGACCGCTACCCCCTGGCTCAATTCGATCCCGCCAAAGATCAGCATGCCTAGGATCATGAGAACCAGCAGCGCTTCGACGGAAGCCTGGCCGCGTTCGGTGTGATTACGAGCCAATTTCCGTATTGACATTGTTAAATTTGGTTTGCAAGGTCGTGAAGATTTGCCACAAAGCACCGCCTACCAGGCTGATAAAGATGGCTAAAATGACGATGTATTCCACCACGCTCTGACCATTCCGATCGTGTAACATGCCTGTCTCCTGTTCCACCCGGCGGCTGTTTGATCAGCCGCCGGGTGGACTACCTGTTAAGCCGGTTTAGGGGTGTGCCGCGGGAACCGAGATGCTGTCGATCCAGGTCGCAACGCTGTCCCCTTGGGCGCCGATATTGTTCAGGATGCCCCAAACAGCGGCTGCGCCGAGCACGATGGCTATGGCCAGCACTACGACGAACTGGGGTATTTCCGATGCGCGTTTATCAGTGAGCATGTTTCTTCCTCCTTTCGTTTAGGGATGGGCCGCCGGGACCGAGATGCTGTCGATCCAGGTAGCGACACTGTCGCCTTGCGAACCAATATTGGTGAGGATGCCCCACACAGCGGCGGCACCCAGGACGATAGCGATCGCTAAAACGACCACGAACTGCGGAATTTCAGAAGCTTTCCGGTCAAACAACATAGAGCAAGGTTCTCCTTGAAGATTAGAATCCGCCGCCAATCGCTGTACCCGAGAGCGTTTTGAGAATGCGATCAACCAGCGGGTAGAAAAACAGGATCACAATCGGACCGAGCAGGAAGGGCATGGCCAGCAGGGTGATGCGCAGCGGCAGCCGTTGCATCTGTTCCTCGGTCTGCCCGTTGATTTCGTCGGTCAGTTCCTCAATGGATTTTGCTACTGCCTGATCGACACCCAAGAGGCCTCCGGATTGTTGGGCCGCCTGGATGCGTTGGGAGATACGGGTCAGGTGGATAGATTTCAGATCTTGAGCCATCTGCTGGAAAACTTCCAACCCGCTTTTGACCTGCCCACCAGACATGCGCAGGCGCAGCAGCCGGTAAACGATCCGGTCCTCGCCTGTTGAACTGGCGATATTCTCAAGACCCAGGAGCAGCGAGCCGCGCAGGCTCATATGCAGCCGGACATCGATCAGCAGCTGGCGCAGCTGTCCGAGTAGAAAACGCCTGCGTTGGCCGGCCAGGTAGCCTTTGAACAGCCAGACCAGGGCCGGGACGGTGAGAAAGCCCAGGCGCATCGAGGGAACAGATGGCCCGATGAAAAAGAACAGAGCCAATCCCAGTACGGCCGCACCGGCATACAGGTTCGTCCAAGGAATCTGGGTCAGGCCGAGGATTTCATCCTCACTCTGGCTACCCTTTATAGGACTATCGATCCCGAGCGCCTGCAGGCGATAATGCTGGCGGCCAATGAATTGAAACCACCTCCTTCCCAGAACATAAATCGAAGATAATGTGGCGTTGACGATCAGGCCGACGCCGATTGCCAGCGAGAAACCGACCATCAGGGGATAGGTATCCATGTTTAGAAAGCCTCCCCGCTGCCCAACTGGTGGACTTCGAACTCGAAATACAGGCTGGCCAGGACCGCGCAGGAGAGCAGCGCCGTCAGAAGTGTGCGATGTGGCACATCTTGCAGGAAAAAGCCGCGCCAATCCGGAGCCATCAGCACAAAGACAGTCGCTGCAGCGGCTACACCTTGCAACAGCCGGATGGTGCCGCGCACCAGGGCCAGGGTCTGGCGCATCTTGGTGCGGATCAACTTCTGCCGGTGCGCTTCGGCCTCCAGATCCTGAAACAGATCCATTTGCACCTCATCGGTAATCCGCGCGCTGTTCGCAATCAAGGCAGCCAGGCGCGCGGTGACTGTTCCGGGTAGCCCTTTCAATGCCAGCGCCGCTTGTTCCGGCGGCTGGTGCATTTGCAGGCGGGCGGCCACTTCACGGACTGCATCGCGCAGTGACCCTTCGGGCAGTTCCATCCCGTTCAGCGCATTGAGCAGCGAGTGGTCGACGTTCAGAAGCGAGCGCATCTGCAGCGCACCCAGTTCAGCATCCTCATTGATTCGCATGCGCTGTGCTTCGCCAGTCTGGTAGCGGCTCCAGGCAAACGCAGCCGCGCCAAACAGCAAGATCAGCGGTGATAACAGTGCGTCATGAACTGCCGCGGCAATTCCGATCATCAGCAAGACAATCAGGATGCGCTGCCAGTCCAGAACCACTCGCTTCTGGTTTTTCTCCTCGCGGACGATACCCAGGTCGCGCAGCCGCAGGGCTGTCCAGGAAGCGAACATCCGCCGCCATAGGTTGGCGCAGGTTTCAACCAGG
>JBBSAN010000773.1:0-3767 GCA_038252265.1 Chloroflexia bacterium | reverse complement strand
CGTGAGGATAGTATTATACTACAAAATAGTCGCCTGGGATTTGTTATAAACGCCGGGGAACCTGCCTCAGGGATGGCGGATGCAGAACGGCCTGACGCCGAAGATAGAGATCGGGGCTTGAGCACCGCTGACCCCCAGGAAGATCCTGAGCGCAGCGAAGGAGGGCAGCGCTGGATTTGGCAGCAGCCATGTACAGGCGGGTGATGGGGCTAGCGGTTCAACGGAGCGTCACGGCTCTGGCGCAGGCAGGGCCTGCCAGATCGTTGCCTCGCCGGGTGTGCGTGAAGGATCGGCGCTCAGGAGTACGCGGGCAGCCAATCGCCGTGGGCAGCGATCAGGTCGTCCACCAGGGTCCAGATCTGGTCCAGATCCAGTTCGGCGGCGGTGTGGGGGTCGAGCATCGCCGCGTGGTAGATATGCTCACGCTTGCCGGTCAGCGCCGCTTCGACGGTGAGGGCCTGGACGTTGATGTTGGTCTGCATCAGCGCGGCCAGGTGGGGCGGCAAGGCCCCGATCTGCACCGGCTGGACGCCGTTCTTGTCCACCAGGCAGGGCACCTCGACGCAGCATCCGGCAGGCAGGTTGTCGATCACCCCCGCGTTGGGCACGTTGCCATAGACGACGCGGGGCTGCCCCGTTTCCTGCGAGTGAATGATCAGCGAGGCGTATTCGCCCGAATGACGCACCGGCCCCTGCTGGGTGGATGCCGCCTGCGCCTGCTGCAAGCGGGCCGCTTCGGCGGGATCCTCCTCGGCAATCTCGGCCAGCCGAGCCGCGCGCCGGGCGTCTTCATAGCGCCCCAGCGCCGCCGGGTCGGGGTCTTCCAGCGCCGCCTGCAAGCCGGTCCAGCCTTCGATCTGATCCTCGCAGCGGCGGGGATACTCGTCCAGCGGGATGTTGAAGCGGCGGATCAGGTCGGGCCGGTCGTGCTTGATGAACCAGGGCACGTATTCGCTGAAATGCTCGCTCGACTCGGTGACAAAATAGCCCAGCCGCTTGAGCATCTCGTAGCGCACCCGGTCGCCGGGAGGCACCCGCCCATCGGCGATCACCTGGCGGATGCGCGGGTAGAGGTCTTCGCCGTCGCGCTCGAAGCGGAGGTAGAAGGCCATGTGGTTGATCCCCGCGCAGACATAGTTGATTTCGCTGATCGGCACATCGATCCGCCGGGCCAGCGCCGCCGCCGTGCCCGATACGCTGTGGCACAGGCCCACCGTGGCGATCCGGCTGGCCCGGCTGACCGCCCAGCAGTTCATCGCCATCGGGTTGACGTAGTTCAAAAAGAGGGCGTCGGGACAGCGCGCCTCCATCTCCCGGCAGAGGTCAAGCAGCACCGGAATGGTCCGCAGCCCCCGCATGATGCCGCCGACGCCCAGCGTGTCGGCAATGGTCTGCCGCAGGCCGTGCCGCCTGGGCACATCGAAATCCACCACTGTGCTGGGCCGGTAGCCCCCGATCTGGAACATGCTGATCACATAGTCGGCTCCGTCCAGGGCGCGGGCACGATCCGTGGTCGCCTCGATGGTGGGGTGGCCGTCCAGCCGTTCGGCCTGGCGCTGCGCCACGATCTCCGATGTGTGGAGGCGGGTCGCATCAATGTCGAACAGGCTGAGCGTGGAATGGGCCAGTTCGGGGAAGCTCAAAATGTCGCCGATCAGGTTCTTGGCGAACACGGTGCTACCCGCCCCGATGAACACGATCTTGGGCATAACCAGAAGGGTCCTTTCGCCGTCGCCGGCTGGGCTTAGAGCAGGCCCGCCGCGCGCAGGGCCGTGTCCAGTTCGTCAGGTTCCGGGCCGACCAGCACCTGCGTACCGATCCGAATGGTGGGGGCCGCGCGCCGTCCTTCGTTCAGGGCGAGCATCTGCTCCGCCGCCCCCGGTGTCTGGACCACATCAATCTCCTGATAGAGCACGCCGCGCTCGTTGAGTTGGTCGATCAACGTGCGACAGTGGCGGCAATACGGCAGGGTGTACACGGTGACACCCTGTTTGGTGCTGGGTGGGAGGGTTGCCGGGGACAATAGGGGCGGCGGCAAGGGGCTGACCGCGTTTTCGTTCACGGCCAGCAAGGCCGCCGCGTGCTGGCGGAGGGTGCCCTGCTGCCGCCAGGCGCCCCGCCCCCACAGCGTCCGGGTAGCAGGGTCGGCCAGGAAGCCGCCCAGCAGCCACCAGAGCGCGTCGGCAATCGCCACATGGCACAGGGCAGCCGCTTCGTCCTCCTGGGGGCTGGTGAGGACCACGGTGCGCTGAAATTGTGGGGCGTTATCACACTCGCGCGGGCTGATGTGTTCTTGCGGGCGGCGTTGCAAGGATTCATAGGCCGCCTGATCAAACGGCAGCAGGTCGGCGGTGCTCGTGCGCTGCTTCTGGCGACAGACGATGCGGAGCTGGTTGCCCTGGCGGGTGACTTCAGCCTGTAGACCGGCCTGCGCATTGACGGCCACAGCGAGCGCGTCCAACGAGCACCAGGCTTCGGCGGCGGTGTAGAGATGATAGATTAGCGGCATGAATTTTACTCAGGGATCTCCGTGAGGAGGGGTGATTAGCCTGCGGACCGTGCAGCGTGGAGTCCGGGGTCCCGGGTGAGGTGACGGACTGGGGCAACCATCCCCAGCCGTGCCGAATCCGTCGGTAGTTCGGTACCATCGTAGATCAAGTAGCGACGGCTGTCAAGCGCCCCTCCGTTGCGCGATTGTGTATCCCGATTCGGTAAAGGGTCAGCACGCAGAAGTCCGCCTCTTCTGAGTGCTGGTTTCTGGTTTCTGACCTCCGGTCGGGCGGATTGACAGGCCGGGGGCACGGGGCTATAATCGGGCCGGGGCGGCGCGGCTGCGGCGTGACCCGGCATTCCCAGGAGGAGACGACGATGCGGGAAAATGTGTTGAAAGCCCGGCTGCGGCAGGACGCGCCGGTGTACGGCATTCTTAGCGCGATTTATGATCCCCTGGTGGCGGAAGCGTTGGGCCACCTCGGCTTCGATTGCTATATGCTAGACTGTGAGCACGGCGCGGGCGGGCCGAAAGACGCCGAACACCTGGTGCGGGCCTGCGAGACGGTGAACCTGACGCCGCTGGCCCGCGTGCGTAGCGCCGACCCCAAGCTGGTCCTGCAATTCCTCGACAGCGGGGTGATGGGCCTGATGCTGCCCGGCGTACGTGACGTGGCCGACGTGGAACGACTGGTTGCGGCGGTCAAGTACCCACCGCTGGGCGAGCGCGGGGCCGCCGGGGTGCGGGCTAATGACTTTTTGCTCGGCGCGATGGGCCAGGCCGAATATCTCACCTATGCCAACGAGCAGACGCTGGTGCTGCCGCAGATCGAGACGCTCGCGGCGGTGGAACACCTGGACGAACTCTTGCGGGTGCCGGGGGTGGATGGCTTCTTCGTCGGCCCGCGCGACCTGTCGCTGGCGATGGGCTTTCGCGACGGCCCCGGCCACGAGGAAGTGCGGGCGGTCATCCGTGATGTCTTCAAGCGGGTGCGGGCTGCGGGGCTGGCGGTGGGGATCATGACCAGCAGCGGGGAGGACGCCCGCGTCTGGGTCGATCAGGGGGCGCGGATCATCCTCTATGCCGTCCACAGCCTGCTACGCACCGGCGCGACCGACTTCTTTCGTACAGTGCGGGGGCCGGGCGGCTGAGCACCAGCTATTTGCGGGCATCCGGGCGGGAGCGCACCATCGACGGCGCGCCCCCCGCCTGAGCGGTCTGGTTGTTGGGGCGCGGGCTACTTGTCCTGCTCGTCGGTGAAGCTGCCGAACAGGTT
>JBBSAN010000772.1:0-3777 GCA_038252265.1 Chloroflexia bacterium | reverse complement strand
CGTCAAGCGGGCAAAGGCGTCCGCCTCCCGCACGGTATTCAGGATATGGATCGTCGCGCCGGGCAGGGCAGCGGCGACCTCCTCGCTCCAGGTCTGGAGCAAATGTGGGGGACACATGACGAGCACCCGCCGCACGGGGCGCGGGGCCGGGCGGGACCCGATCGGGAAGGTTGCGAACGGCGTGCGCGCCACCCCCGCCACTGTGGTCGGCCAGCGGTCGGCTTGGAGGGCGGCGGCAATGCCGAGCGCGGTCGCCGATTTGCCGACGCCGATCTGGCCCATGAGCGCCACGGCATGGCGGCGGAACAGGAGCTTAATCGCCGTCATCACCGCCTGCGCTTGCGCGGCGAATAATGGCCGCGCGGTGGCGGGCAACGGGATTTGATGGTCCGCCCGCTGGGGATCGTGTAGCGTGGGGCACTGGATCGCCAGCGCGGCGCGCAACGCCTGGCCGTAATGCAGGATCAGGTCGGCCACCGTCATTGCGGCCAGGGTATCGGCGCCACTGGGGGTGCTACCCGGAACCAGCGTATGATATTGCAAGGTCACCAGGTCCAGGGCGGTAACTTCCAGACGTGGTTGTTGAATCTGGATGACGGTGGTGACGCGGCCTTTGGCGTTGGTCCGCTCCTCGGTCGTTACGAACTCGCGATTAAACACCGCCTTAAGCAAGATCGGGGGGCGTTCGGGGGCCGGAACATCCGGCCCCAGCGGGTGCCCGTTGAAGACCCGCTCGGCGAGCGCCAAGGCGACGTAGCCGAGCCGCAGTGGGCTGGCTACCGGGCGCGGGCGCGTCACCAGATCGTCCAAGGTGCCGTCCACGCCGACGGCACTCAGCGGGAGGGTCTGCCCGCTGGTGGTGACCTGTTGCCAGGGCCGGACGGCGGCCTGGAGGGTCGTGAGGTCGAGCGGGGTGATCTCCCAGCGCCCGAACCCGGCCTGGGGGTTGGCGACGAGGGGCAACTGCGGGGCGACGGGCCCTGCCAGGGGGATCTCGGGGATGTGGCCGGGATCTGCGGCCCAGGCGCGGACCTGCTGGGCCAGCGGGCTGTTGGCTGCCCCGAAGGGCACCGGGTGGACGGCCCGGCGGGCGAGCAGCAGGACTTGCTTGAAGCCCGCGTCCGGGGGTGGAAACCGATAGCAGGCCAGGCTGTCATATTCGGTGGCGAGGGTGTCGGCACTGGCGGCCAACGCGGCGGCGGGCACGACGAACAGCAGGATGCCCTGGCCGGGGATCAGCGTGGGTGTAAACCGCGCCAGGAATGCCTGTTCCAGCCGCCCGTAGCGGGGGTCCAGATCATAGGGCGGGTTCAAGAACAGGAGACTGATGCCTTGCTTGGTCTCCCAGTCGGTCTGTAGACTCCAGGTCGCGCGAAACGCGTCTCCTTGCAAGACCTGCCCGCGCTGGTAGCCGCTCAAGTCCTCCCACGTACGAGCCAGCGCGGCCGCGCGCTCCGCCTCCAGCTCGCAGGCATAGCCCAGGATCTCCGGGGCCTGGCTGCGCAGGTTGGGACCAAACCAGGCGCGCGCCAGGTCGAGCAGGGCGGTGCCGGTGCCGGCACAGGGATCGAGCAGCGCGACCTTGCCGTAGCGCGGCCCCCCCCACGCCTGGGCTATCGGTTGCCGGGCGGGCTGGGCATCGATCAATGCGGCGATCGCGGGGATCAAGTGCGCGGGGGTAGGATAGTACCCTCCTACTTGTTGCGAAGCAAGTCGGGCCATCGGTATTACGCCTCCTTTGGAATCGGGTGACCGCGCTAGGCAGCGGCTGGATCGGCATACTGATCGTCCTGCGCCTGGAGATAGCGGGCAACTTCCGCCGCGAGAAACGCATCCAGGGTCGCATGATCTGTGCGACAGGCGATGCCCGGGACCAGGCCCACGGCGCGGGTGTTGACTTCTTGAAAATCGCGGTAGGCGGGTTGGCGCGCCCAGCCCCAGGGGTCGGCGGGATCGGGATCGCTGGCCCGGTATCCGCCATCGCGGTGCCGCCGCAGGCTCTGCGGGGTTTGGGCCAGACTGGCAATGCCGCTCGCCAGCGCCGCCAGGTAGATCTGGACGAAGAACCCCAGGTCATTGACCAGCGGACGCCCGGTGCGGCGATCCAGATAGGCCGCGAAGTAGGCAGCCTGCGGGACCAGGTCCAGCAGCGCGTCCTCACTCAGCGTCAGCGGCACCGGCAACCGCCGGGATGCGGCGGGCCGTTGGGTCTCGTGCAAGCCCAATCGGTGGGTGTGCGCCAGAACCGCGGCACAGCGGGCCCGATCCGTGCGCAGGGTCGTGGCTTCTTGCACACACCACCAGCCCGGGGCCAGACACAAAAATCGAATCTCGGTGGGATCGATCAGGCCCGGGTCGAGCGCACAGAGCGTGGACAGATACGCGGTAACAACAGCGGCGCGGTCCGGGCCGGTGTTGCGCTGCCAGAGATAGTTGTATCCAGCCGACTTGAGCAGCTCGATACGGGGCGGCGTCTTCGATCCGGCGTGTCCGGGTTGCTGGGTATCCGTCAGGTCAGCCAGGCGGCCCGCGCGCAGGTTGGCGATGAACGGCCGGAGCGCCGCCTCATCGCCGGCCGTGAGCATGATCCAGAGCGGGCGGATGCTCTCCGTTTTGACGCTGGGATCCGGCCATAGCTCCCGCCCGGTGATCCAGGCCAGCGGCAGCGCCGCAAAGGCGCGCGTCTTCGGCGGCGCTGCCCGCCGCCGCGCTGGCGCAGCAACACGTCCCTCAGTTTCTTTTTTGTGAATCGTTAGCACGTACATGGCATCCGGTCCTCTACCAGGGGATAAGGCGTGGTTGGAGAAATCGTGCCTTCCTTAGTCTTTATCTCATTCCTCCTCATCTAGCTGGAAAGTTTTTGTCTGGAGTGCGGTCTATTTGCCATGCGTGACGGTTGCAGTTTTGTCTGCTCACCGAGGGGGGCACGCCGCGGGGGAGGCGTTGCGCCTCCCCTTCAAACGGTGTGTTGGCTTTGGCATCGGGGGAAGTGGGCGGGCAGGAGTCAGGGTTCAGCCGGGAGCGTAACGGTGATCGTGGTCCCCCTGTCCGGCGCGCTCCTGGCCTGGACGGTGCCGCCGTGCTGGCGGATAATATCCCGGACGATGGCCAGCCCCAGACCGGTGCCCGGAATGGTTGCCCCTGCGGGCAGGGGTAGACGGCTATACCGCTCGAAGATTCGCTCCAGCGCGGTCGTGGGTAGGCCGATGCCCTGATCCGTCACCTGCACCTGCACCTGCTGGGCGACTCGGGTGCTGCGAACCGTGATCGGCCCGCCTGCCGGAGAATATTTGATCGCGTTATCCAGCAGGTTAAGCACCACCTGGGTCAGCCGATCCGCATCCCCCAGGACACACGGCCCCGTAGGATCGAGGCGGAGGGTGATGGGGTGCGCCGGGGCGCTCAACTGTAGTCGGGCGCTACTGGTGCGCAGGAGCGCGTTCAGATCTACCGCAGTGTAGCTGCGCGGCGAGGACGCGTTTCCGGGGTGACCGGTGCTCAGAAGATCGGTGACCAGCCGGCCCAGGCGGAGCGCTTCGGCGTGAATCGTCTCGGCATACTCCTGGACCTGGGTGGGGGTAAAGGCTTCGCCGCGTAACAACGCGGCGAAGCCCTGAATCGCGGTCAGGGGGGTGCGAAACTCGTGGCGGAAGGTTGCTACCAGTTCGGTTTGCAGCATGTGGAGTTCCCATAGGCGGACATGGGCGGCCTGTTGGGCGGACGCGTCGAACCGGATGGGGCGTTGCTGCTCACTCGTTCCGATGGCGAGCAGTGGGT
>JBBSAN010000771.1:0-3779 GCA_038252265.1 Chloroflexia bacterium | reverse complement strand
GGGCTGGGCCGGGTGGGGCTGGGATACGCGGGAGAACGCCGACGTGAAGGCCGCCGACCGCCAGTTCTTCTATCACACGCTGCCCGAATGGGTTGCCGCTACCGACCCCGACCATGCCTACTGGCCCAGTTCGCCCTCGTCGGGCCAGCCGGGGAGCGATCCCAATCGCGACGATGTTGGCGACACGCACCTGTGGGAAGTCTGGCACGCGCTCAAGCCGTTCGAGCACTACCGCACGAAGCATTCTCGGTTCATCAGCGAGTTCGGCTTCCAGGCGCTGCCCGCGCTGGCGACGGTGGCGACCTACGCCGCCCCGTCCGAGTGGAACATGACCTCCTATATGATGGAGCATCACCAGAAGAACATCGGCGGCAATGGCCGGATCATGAGCTACCTGACCGCCCACTTCCAACTGCCGAAGGATTTCCCCGCCCTGGTCTACCTGTCGCAGGTGCTGGAGGCCGAGGCGTTGCGGGTCGGCGTGGAACACTGGCGCACGCTCTGGCCGCAGACGGCGGGCACGCTCTACTGGCAACTGGACGACTGCTGGCCGGTGGCCTCGTGGTCGAGCATTGACTACTTTGGTCGCTGGAAGGCGGCGCACTACGCCGCCCGCCGCTTTTATGCGCCCCTGCTCCTCGCGGCTGAACTAGAAGGGAACACCGTCCGCCTCGCCATCCATAACGACACCGCCACGCCCTCCTCCGGCCCCGTCCGCTGGTCGCTGGAAACGCTGGACGGAGAGGCGCTGCTAAGTGAGGACATTCCCGTCACCGTCGATCCGTTTGCCGTGCAGCGCCTCACGTCGCTCGACCTGGGAGCGCATGTCAGCGACGCAAACAACCGCGACGTGGTACTGATCTGCGAAATCGGGGATGGTGCGTCCTCCACCGTGTGTGTCGTGCCGTTCGTGCCCAGCAAACACCTGAGCTTGCGTGAGCCGGGGTTGACGGCCCATGTCCAGGTGGAGGGCGATCAGTTGACCATCGAGGTCACGGCCCAGGCACTGGCCCGCTTCGTCGAACTGACGCTGGAAGGGGCCGACGTTGTGTTCAGCGACAACTACTTTGATCTGCCCGCCGGTCGCCCCCGCCAGGTGACCGCCCAACTCCCGGCGGGCTGGACCGTGGAGATGGCGCAAGCCACCCTCCGGCTGCGGAGCCTGTTCGATTCGTACGGGTGACCGTAGGCAGTAGGCGGTAGGCAGTAGGCAGTAGGCAGTAGGCAGTAGGCAGTGGGCAGTGGGCAGTGGGCAGTGACCGGTGATCAGTGACCAGTGATCATTAAGACGCAGGAATCACGCATCACGCATCACGCAACACACAACTCGCAACTCGCAGCGGGGTAGATAAGTGGGTAAGCTAGCACCGGACTCCGAAGCATCGTCCGTTGAGGAGTTAGATGGCGAACCGAGCATCGACCGCCGGACCCTCCAGCGGCGCGAGGTGCTGCTGGGGTTGTGCCTGCTGGTAATCGTGCTGGGCGTGGCCGGGTGGATCTGGCGGGGGGATGAAACCCGGAACACGGCCTACCGCGCGGGCGTACAGGCGGCAGCGGCCCACCACTGGGACGAGGCGCGCACCCAGTTCCTGGCGGCGGGGAGCTATCCCGATGCCAAAGACCGCGCCACCCAGGCGGCGATCCAGATCGCCGAGCGCGACAAGCAGTATAAATTGGCCCTCACTGCCCTGGCGAACTATGATGGGATCGCCGCGCTCCATGCGCTGGATGCCCTGGACAAGATCGAGCCGGACTATGGCGGGACCGCCATGCTGCGCTCCGGGGCCAACACGCAACTCTATCGCAGCGCGCTGGAAGGGGTCGTGGCGCAGCGGAGCACGGCCCGCCCGCCCGGCTTGTACTACCGCACCGAGGGCGACTGGGTCTGGCTAGAGGGCAGCGACAGCGCCAGCGCGATCCACAACTACGGTAACGGCGAATACATCATCTACGACGTGCCGGAGACCGAGGGCGGGGCCACTCCCACAGTGGAGACCACCACCGGGAGCCTGCCGGGCCGACGGTTGATGGCCACGCGGTTCAGCGGCGATGATCGGTCACTCACCCCGGTGGCCCTCAATCCGCAGACGAGTGTGTTCTGGGGCACTCTAGGCGGGTGGAGCTTCACTTACGGCTGTAGCGGGTCGGTCCCGGCCCAGTTACAAAGCTACTATTGCGCGGACGGCCTGGTCTATAATGCCGCCGGAAGCCCAATCACCACCCTGGTCCACCTGCCCGGCCCCAACTGGATCGTGCTAGACCTGGCCCGTGACGGCAGCAAGATGCTGGTGGCCGACATAGAAACGGCGACAGGCGGCATCCCCACCTTCCAACTCTATTTGGCCGGGCCGGATGGCAGTGACCCTCGCTTGCTCAACGGCGGTGCGGGCGCGATCGGGCGGGCAGCCTTCAGTCAAGATGGCCGCTATGCGCTGGCGACGCTGAGCTTCCCCGACCCGCTGGGGACAAGCTATACGGCAGAATTGGTTGATCTGTCGGGCCAGAACCCTCCCCAGACCCTGAGCACGGTCCACGCGGGCGGCCCGGGCGCGGCGGCAGGGCTGGACTTCGTGCTGCTCACCGGGGCGGGCGCGGGCAAGGTCGCCATTATCCAATACAGTGAGGGGCTGACCACGCTGAAGCTGGCCGACTTGAGCCAGAATCCCATTGCCGCGCCGACCCTGTGGGTCAAGCCCCAGTTCCAGGGGCCGATGATGGTCACGCGTATGGCCGATGGTGGGCTATTGCTCTGCGGGCAGGTGCAGCGGGTGTCTACCCAGTTGGACAACGTCGATCAGCGGAACGGGCAGTGCGTGCAAACCGACAGCGCCGCCCATGAAACGACGTTTGATCTGCCGATGATCGCCCGCTATGGGATCGGCTATGCCTGGCCGCGCCAGGGGGCGATCATCTACCCCATCTCCATGCCGGGCACGGGATCGTCAGGCGTCTCGATCTTGCGGATTTCCGCTGCCCAGGCGGGCACCGCCGTCCCGGCCCCGGCGGTGATCCTGGAACTGCCGCTCGCCGTGGGGCAGGGGTTGAACGTCGTGGCCGGGCCGACCCTGCTGGCGTATGCCCGGCAGGGCCAGTTACACATCCGCACCTACGACGGCAGCTTCGATCTGATCCTGGAACAGGGGATCGACGCGCTCTACGACATGCGCGGCGCGCTCACCGTGACCATGATCTTCTAAGCTACCCCCGGCAAATGTCCCCTATGCCCCCCGCCGCCAGACCGAGAGCAGCGTCCGCAAACGTCGGGGCCGATCCCATCCCTTTCTCCGATACGCTTTGGATTCCTTGGTGTTACAATTACACCATCTGGCAGAGAACGGATGCAAGGGCACCCGGCCAGATTACTAAAGCAGAATTTTCTAGCGTCTGGAACAAGGAGGTGCGGACGCCGGAGGGAAGGACAGGGACAGAAATATGTTTACCGATATTTATGTGTCGATACAGGGCAGCCAGTTGCTTCAGGATCGGTGGATCGCGGAAGCGGACCAGGGTCGCTCGACACGGTGGGTCACACGCCTCCTTCGCGCACTCGCGAGCAAGTAGTCTCCCCAGTCGCACGGATATAGACGGCGGGTCCGGTATACACCGGACCCGCCATTTTTGTGCGTGGTGCCGAGCTTGGCTCCTGGCTGGCGGGAGATTTGTTTATAATACCCCCTATGCCTGGAGGATATGGCTCTCCGGCTGGCCGTTGCTTTTCTTGTTAGCCGTTGCCGCGCGCCGCCGCCGCAAGGTCCGCTCCGATGGCGCTCAACACCGTG
>JBBSAN010000770.1:0-3784 GCA_038252265.1 Chloroflexia bacterium | reverse complement strand
CGCAGTGCGAGGAGACGGACGCTCGCTCGATCTTTCCGTGCTTCGATGAACCGGCGTTCAAGGCGCGGTTTGCCTACCGGATCACGACGGCGGCGGGGGCGACGGTGCTGGCGAATGGCCCGCTCGTGGGGGTGACGCCCAGCGCCGACGGCAGCGGGCAAACGTGGACATTCGCGCCGACCAAGCCGATGTCCACCTATCTGGTGGCGCTGGTGATCGGGGAGTTGGGCAGCACCGCCGAAGAGGTGGTCCACGGGACGCCAATCCGGGTGTGGACGGTGCGGGGCAAGGAGCGGATGGGGGAGTTCGCCCACCGCTACACGGCGCGGCTGCTGCCCTGGTACGAAGACTATTTCGGGGTGCCCTATCATTTTGATAAGTACGATCAGGTGGCCGCGCCGGGGTTTGCGTCGGGGGCGATGGAGAACAGCGGGCTGGTGCTGTTCCGCCAGCATATGCTGCTGGCCGACCCGCGCACCACCTCGTGGCACCAGGAGAAGCTGGTCGCGCTGGTGGTGGCGCACGAGTTCGCCCACCAGTGGTTCGGCAATCTGGTGACGATGCGCTGGTGGGATGATCTGTGGCTCAACGAAGCGTTTGCCGAATGGATCGCCCACAAGGTGGCGGATGCGCTGGACCCCGAATACACCCTGTGGGACGACTTCCAGGCGGAGAAGGGCGATGTGCTGGCGCTGGATGCGCTCGCCAGCACGCACCCGATCTATTCTCCGGTGGAAACGCCCGCCGATGCAACCGAGCTGTTCGACGACATCACCTATGGCAAGGGCTGCGCGGTGTTGCGGATGCTGGAGCATTTCATCGGGGCGGTACCCTTTCGGGCGGGGCTACGCACCTACATGCAGGCGTTTGGCGAGGGCAACGCGACGGGTAGCGATTTGTGGCACCATATTCAGAGCGCGGCGGACGAGCCGATCACCCAGATCATGGAAAGCTGGATCAGGCAGCCCGGCTATCCGATCATTCATGTGGGGCTGGTAGAAGTGGCGGGGGCGACCCAATTACAGGTGCGCCAGAAACGCTTCTATTCGGAGCCGGGCGTGGACCCGACCCCCAACGCGTGCTGGCAGGTGCCGCTGGTGATCCGGTACGCCGACGCGGCAGGGACGCATGAACTGCGCCACTTGCTGACCGAGGCGGCGACCACGTTGCCGCTGCCCGCCCGCGGCGCGGTGCAGTGGTGCTATGCCAATGCGGATGGGATCGGGTTTTACCGGCATTCGCCCGACGCGCCGCTGCTGGCGGGGCTGCTGGCGCACCGCGATCACCTCACGCCGGGCGAGCAGATGGGGCTGCTCAACGACCAATGGGCGCTGGCCCGGCAGGGCCGCCAGCCGCTGGGGCGGTTCCTGGACGTGCTGGCCGCGCTGATGACGGCGGACAACCACCATGTGCTGGGGCAGGTGGTGAGCCAGTTGCATACCGTCGAGACGTTGCTGGAGGACAGTGGCGATGCCGGTGCGCTGGGGCAGTTTCGGACCTGGGTCGGGGCGGCCTTCGCGGAGCGGCTGGCGGCGCTGGGGTTCGCGCCCCGTGACGGCGAAGCGCGCAACACGACCCAGGTGCGGGTGGCGGTGCTGAACGCGATGATCACCCTGGCCCATGACCCGGCGGCGATCCATGAGGCCGAACGCTGGGCGGCGCGGGAGGCGGCGGACCCGGCAGCGGTCGATCCGAACCTGGCGACCCTGTTTGTGGCGGCGGCGGCGCAGTTTGGCGACGCAGCCCGGTTCGAGCAGTATCTGGCGATCTACCAGCAGCGCAAAGCGGCAGGCGCGGCCCCCCAGGAGTCGAACCGCTACCTGTCGGCGTTTACCAACTTCCGTGATCCGGCCCTGGTGGCGCGGACCCTGCAATTGCTGGACACCCAGGTGTTGCCGCAGGAGAGCCTCGGTGTGGTGTTGCGGACCATGTTCGGCCAGCGGCACACCCAGCGGGCGGCCTGGCAATACCTGCGCGCGGGGGGGCCGGGGTTGCGCGAGCGGCTGGACCTGTGGTGGGTGGGGGCGTTGCTGGAGGCGGCGGGGCAGATCCCGGCGGACCTGCGCGCCGAGTACCAGACCTTCTATACCACGCACCTGACCGGCGTCGCCGATATGCGCTTTGCGCGGGGACTGGAGGCGATGGACCAGCGTGCGGCGTTCCAGGCGGCCACGCGGGCGGACTTGCTCGCGTGGGTCCGGGCGCGGACGTAGGGGCTGGGGATCAGGGATCAGGGGTCAGGGGTCAGGGGTCAGGTATCAGTTGACGATATCTAAGATAGAGGGGGCGGCGTTTTTACGCCGTCCCCTCTGTGTGTTGGCGGGGGCGGGCTAGAGGCCCAGGCCTATTCCGGCGAGGGCGAGACCGATAGCGTAGGTGATCGCGCCTTCGATGACGCCGACGATGGTCATTTCAAAGCCGCTGGCCCAGGGGCTGCGCCCGGTGACGAAGGTCTTGGACGCGCCGACGACGAAGTGGGCGATAATGCTGATGATGGCGGCGAGGATGATCGCCGGGTAGCCATGGAGGAAGAAGAAGGGGATGATCGGGATGAACGCGCCTAAGCCCGTGGAGATGGCGGCGGAGATGGCCGAGGTGACGGGGTTGGGGAAGCTGGCCTCGTTCAGCCCCAGTTCTTCGTGGGCCATCGTACGCAACATCTGGTCGGGGTTGGCGGCGAGCCGGTCGGTCAGCAGTTTGGCTTCTTCGGGGCTGAAGCCTTTGAGCTGGTAGAATAGCTCCAGCTCCTCGCGCTCTTCGGCAGGGGCGGCCTGGATCTCGCGGCGTTCGCGCTCGATCTCGGCCTCGTAGACCTCGCGCTCGGACTTGGTCGCCAGGTAAGCTCCCGACCCCATCGAGAGGGCGCTGGCGACGGTGCCGGCCAGCCCGGCGATGAGCACGGCCTGGCTGCCCCCGGTGGCTCCGGCCACGCCGGAGACGATGCCGAAGACCGCGCCGAGGCCATCGTTTGCGCCGTAGATGGCGTCGCCCAGCCAGCCACCCCCGCGCACGTGCCAGCGTTCGCGGCGCAGCAGCGCGTCGAGGGCGTTGCGCGGCCCGGCCTGGCGGCCCATCGAGTAGAGGACTTTGCTATGCACGTCCTCTTCACGCTGCATTTCGTTGAGCATCGCGCGGAACTCGGTGTCGGGGATGTCGGCCATTTGCTGGCGGTACTGGGCGACATGCTTTTGTTCCTGGGCGTCCAGTTGGGCGAGGGCGGCGTCGGTGCCCACGCTGCGGCGGACCCAGGCGCGGGCGCGGTCGCCGACGCTGCGGTAGACCTGGGGCACCGGCGCGCCGAGCGCCAGGAGGCGGGCTTCGAGGCGGGCGGCGTGGCGGCTTTCGGCCTCGGCCAGGCGGCGCAGAATATCGGCCCGCGCTTTGTCCGGCTCTTTTTCGGCCAGCTCTTCGTAGGTGCGCGCCCCATCCATTTCGCTGCGCCAGTTGTCCTGAAGGGCGCGGATGAGGCGGGCGCGGTCGCCGCCGCTGAGGGCGGCATCGGTTTCGGTTTGATCGGTCACAGCCATTATTTAGCCCTTTATTGTTCAACCAGTAAGAAGGCGGCTGGTGCCCGGCGGTCCAGCGGCCCTCCCTGGGGATTTCTCTCATATCATGGTGCCACAGGCGATAAAGCGTGTGCAAATGGCGCGTTTATATTATACCATGCTGGCAGGCCGCTGCCGGAAGCGATTTCCGAAAGGAACCACTGCCGCAAAGCCCAAGGCTGTCATCCTGAGCGCAGCGAAGGATCTTGTCGGGGCCGCTCGATCGTTAATGAAGATCG
>JBBSAN010000769.1:0-3789 GCA_038252265.1 Chloroflexia bacterium | reverse complement strand
CCCCCCGCTGCCCCCCCCCACCCCCCCGCCCCCGGGCCCCCACTACACCAGCAGAGGTGCCGTTCTCCTGCCGTTTAACGACTTTGCAAGAGCCGTGCATAGAGATCCGGGCATCAACGTCGATGCCCGGATCTCAGCCGTGCAGGTTTGACACCGGATCGCCAACGTGCTATAGTTTTTCAGACAGAAGGAGGCGCAGCATGGTACTCGAAGTCGGCGGCACAGTGGTCGCGCAGCAGGCGGACGAGGCGGCGATTACCCAGGCGATCCGCAGCCTGGCCGAGCAAGCGGAAGACGAAGCGTTCGCCATCCTCTCCAGCAGTGACGAAACCTACATCCAGACCGTGCGGGCAGGGGACGACGCCTTCGGGTTGGAATACCAGCAAGGCTCCACGGCCCAGCACTACGGCTGCTACCAAACGCTGGGCGAGGACCAGGTGTTACAGGCCTTCCTGTTCTACCAGCAGGGCGATCCGCGCTGGCACAGCGACTTCATCTGGGAGAAAATGGAGATCTGAGCGATTCAATAGTGCTCAGACCGCCCCCAATCCTGCCATGCTAACCACCCCCACCATCCACGTCAAGCTCTTCGCCACCCTCCTGCGCTACCGGCCCGACCTGCGGCACGGGCAACCGGTGCCGCTGCCGCTGGAGCCGGGCGAGACGCTGGCCGGGGTGGTGGCCCGGCTGAGCCTCCCGCCCGACGCGGTGCGCCATGTGTTCCTCAATGGCCGCCGCGCCGCGCTGGACGCCGTGCCCCAGGATGGCGACGAAGTGGCGATCTTCCCCCCCATCGCCGGAGGCTAGCGCGCATGACCATCGAGGCGGCCCTGGCGCTGTTTGAAGCCGAATTGGCGGCCAAGTCCCCGCGCACCCTCAAGACCTATCGTTCCGCGTTCAACGCCTTCCGCCCCTTCCTCGCCTCCGTCGGCTTGCCCCCCGCCGACACCGAGATCAGCGCCCTGAGCGAAGACCATGTGCGCCAGTTCCTGCTCAGCCTCTACCGCGAGCCGGAGCGCTATCGCCGCCCGCCCGCGCTGGTCAAGCAGACTCCCGGCCTGCGCCGGGCCACCCCGCCCCTGGCCGAACGCACCGTCCGCACCTATGTCATCGCCGCCAGCCGCTTTGCCAGTTTCCTGGCCCGCGAGGGGATCGCCACGCTAAACCTCGAAGTGCTGCGCGAGAAGCTGCGCGCCACCCGCCGCCGCTACTCACCCGGCATCCCCTTTGTCGGCACCGAAACCATCGAGCAGATCATCAACCATGTCAAAGCGCAGCCCGCCCGCCAGGAGGCCGCCGACGAGGTCAAGCGCCGCCGCGACATCGCCCTGGTGGTGGTGCTGGCCCGCACCGGGCTGCGCCTGAGCGAGGTTTGTAACCTCTTGCGCCGTGACATCCGGCCCGCCGATAGCCTGTTGCTGGTGCGGGGAGGCAAAGGAGGCAAAGACCGCGTGGTTGATGTGAACCCCGAAGTGGTCGCCGCCCTGCGCGCCTACTGGCAGAGCGCCGACGCCGGGCGCAATGCCACCGACACCCGCCCGCTGGCCGATCTCCCCGCCATCGGCGGGCACGACAAGCGTTCGCCGCTGCTGGGGCCGATCTCGCCCAAGACCGTCGAGCGGATCATCGCGGGCTATGTCAAACAACTGGGGCTGGGCGAGAAGATCACCCCGCACAGCTTCCGCCACGGCTTCGCCACGACCCTGGTGGAGAACGACGTGAACCTGCGGCTGGTGCAGGAACTGCTAGGCCACGCCGACCTGAGCACCACCCAGGTCTACGCCCACATCAGCGACCGGGACCGCCGCGACGCTTACCGCCGGGTCTTTGGCCGCTGGGGCACCCCGGAGGACTCCGGCTCCCCATCACCCGAAGGGTCCGAACCCTGATCTCCTGATCCGTTTCCCTTACCAGCAAGGAGGCTGCTTATGGGCCATTTTGTGAAAACCGTGGTGATCCACGCCCCCGTGGCGCAGGTCTGGGACTTCATCACTCACACCTCGCGCCTGACCGAATGGGCCGCCGAAGCTGTTGCCGAGGCCAGTGCCGACGCGATGGTCATCGGCACCACCTGGACCGAGAAGATGCACGTCGCCGGGGCACCGCTGGAAACCACCTGGCGGATCGCGGAACAGGACCCGGAGCGCAAGCTTGTCTTTGTCGGCACCTCGACCGGCGGCGGCAAAGCGCGAGGCCAGCACACCCTGGCTCCTCACGCCGACGGCACCGAAATGACCACCGAAGTCGAGTACAGCCTCCCCGGCTCGGTCTTTGGCCGGATGCTGGATAAGCTCGTGATGGAGCGTAAGACCGAGGGCGACATCGCCGAGATGTTGCGCAAAGCCAAAGAGCGTCTGGAAACCGGGCGGCACTAATAACCTCCACAGCGGTACAACTCTTGCTCTATCCTTGTGGTAACGCCAGCGGCAGCAAGCGTATTGGTGAATAGGAGTGTGAATTGCTATGACAGATAATCAAGGTATTAAGAAGGTGCATTCGAATACCCCCGACGATGCGACCGATGTGACTCGCGACTCGTCCGGCACGCCCGATGCGAATCAGGTCCAGGAAGCCGGGCTGTTCAACTCGGGCACAGGGATTGGCGGCGCACTGGGTGGCCCGCTCGGTGGGCTTATCGGCGGCGTGGTGGATAACCTGATCCATCATAATCAGGCCCAGCCCCAGGCGACCCCGCAGGCGCAGGGCAGCAAGACCGCCCCGATGACATCGGGCGGGACAAGCACCGCCCCGGCAGCACCCGGCAGCGACGCCCTCAGCCAGGCCGAGGAAAGCCGCCGCGCCCTGGAAGCAGCCCAGCAGGCGGCCCAACAGCACGCCGAGCAACAGGCCCAGCAGAGCCAGCCGATGGACACCGGCCAGCGCTCCCTGGAAGACGCGCAGCAGGCCGACATCCAACAGCGGGCCGACCAGGCCGCCCGCCGCAAGCAGCGCCACGATGCCTACGAACAGCAGATGGCCGAGCAAGAAGCCGAGCGCAACGCCAACCGCAGCGACGCCGAGCAGCAGCGCCAGCAGATGGAAGAGTCCCACCGCCAGCGCGGCGAGATGGGCTACGTCCCCGGCGACATTGCTTCGTCCAACGACTCGAATAGCGGTTCCTCTTCCTAGTACTACAACCGCACTTAGCGAAAAGTGATGGCGGAAATTATCGCATGGACCAGCGCAAAGCAACCTAAAGCAACTTACTATAAGCACAAAGTCTGCGATTGCTACGTGCAGATTTCCGCCATGTATTTCCCCGCCGTTCCAGGCGTGGCTTCGGCTTAAGTGCGGTTGTAGTACTAGAGCGAACCCGGCGCTAAAGTTGCAGCAGCAGCACGGGCACGCGGCCGCTACCGGCGATATCGCCGGTAGCGGCCTCTTGTTATAGACCAAAGGCCCGCAGGCACCCCAGGATCCAAAAACCACAAGAAGCCCAATACGATCGGGAACCTCAGCGCCGGGTCAATTCCGCACGCGTCACCAGATAGGCAAACAAGAGACCGATCAGCGGGACCAGCCCAAACCCGGCCAGCAGGCTGGGCAACTCCGGCTGGTCCACCGGGGCTTGCACCAGGGCCAGGCAGCCCACCACATACAGCAGGATCACCCCCAGGCTCGCCAGGGCCACGCGGTTCCAGAGCTGGAGCGAACGCTGGCGGCGACGCTGGCGCGCCAGGGCGACCGGTGCCGGGGCCGCAGTGGTCGCCGGATCGGTGCTCGGCATCGAAGAAGGCGTGGTCGAAGATTTCGCTTGCATAGTCGTTAGTCTCCTGCGATATAGTATTG
>JBBSAN010000768.1:0-3791 GCA_038252265.1 Chloroflexia bacterium | reverse complement strand
ACCTTCGCCAATTCCCACGGCCCCCCTCCCCTCACCGCTCCCGACTGGGCCGGTGCCGACGGTGGGTGGCACGAAGTAGCCAATCCAAAAGGGCAGCCGCGCCACGATCAGTGGCGCGGCTGCCCTTTTTATTTGCCCCTGGCCTATCGCCTACTGCCCGCCGCCACCGCTGTCCCGCGCTTTCTGACGTAGTTCGTAGAGCGTGCTCAGGGCTGCGCTGGAGGTCATATCGTCCATGCGGCGAGCGTAGGGGCAATGGGTTGGCACAGAAAACCAGAGGAGCGCTTATAATAGGGGCAGAATGAGCAAACGTGTCACCAGGGGCAAAGTACCACCATCTGTAGTTTTAACTTGCTTAGAACCGCCTGTTACACCCAAGCGTAAAGTATGCTACACTGAGAGAGACGATCCGATAGCGATACTCTCAGGCCAAACCAATGAACCGCACTAGCGCGAAAGTCGCCCTGTAAACCTGCTTTCGCGCGACGATGGGAGAAGAACAATGGCTGCTAACTGCCCTGAATGTGACGCGCAAATAACGCTCGACCCCGCTGTGATGGAAGGCGAGATTATCGTCTGCCCTGACTGCGCCGTCGAACTGGAAGTCACCTCCATCAATCCTCCTGTAGAGCTGTCTCTGGCCCCCGACCCCATCGCGGAAGATTGGGGAGAGTAATTCCTAGTGTTAGTAATAGCGCGAAAGTCGCCATGTAGGCGCAAAACAAGGGGCACGCCGAGGTCTGAGTGAGCACGAAAGCAGTGTTCCTGGGCGGCGCAATTTCGCGCACAGGGCGAGTTTCGCGCTATTGCCACCAGGGGCAAAGTACCACCGCTCGTAATTTGATTTAAAGAAAGGGCCATTCCTCGTATTGGAATTGGCACTTGGCTGTTTTCCTTCCGTTTTCTGTTTCCCGCGCTCTTTCGCGTAGGCACGATTGCACTTCCGTGGCGGGTTGGTTATACTGCGCGGCGCCACCAAAGTACCGGAACAATGGTTTCTCGGCACTTTCTACACTCCTAACACAGGTCATCAACAACTACAGCTAATCGTACTTTGCACCTGGTGACACGGTTGCTCATTCGGGGCCAACCTTAGCCACTCCCTACGTTGATGCGAAAGCAACATACGATGCCGACCTACTGCTGACGCGAGTAGCGTTGCTTACTATAGTAGCGTTGACCCCAACCCAGCCCCCCCCACCTCCGCCTCCTACCCGCACGCCTGGAATTATGTCCCTGCCTGTTGGGGTCTTTGCTCAAGGGCCACAGATGCATCTGTGCAACGGTGGCTTTGGTAGTGGCTGGCGGCAAATCGTCAACGGAGCTTATATTACGGTGTGGGCAGGCAAAGATCGAGATGCTCCTGAACAAGGTCTGCTATCTCTGGAGAAGATGACCCTTGACGGAGAAACCACGTTAGAGCGCACTTGCTATCAGACTCCGAGCCAGGCGGGATCAATCCGTGTTGTAGCGGAGAATAACCTGCGCCTCACCCTGACAACTACCAATAACCAGCAATTCGTCTTTGATGTCGCCACCCGCCAGTGGGTAAATCCGTAGGCTAACGATGCTGAACGCCCGCGCCCTTGTGGTCGGCTCATTACTGTACATGCTACTGGTCGGAGGCTGCGGACCAGCGCAACTCGCTGCAATTAACCCCTCGTCAGCAGCACCAGTCGCGCCGGAACCCTCACCGGACAGCTTTCCTTCATCGTTAGCCACTCCTTACGTTAATCCAAAAGCGACATACGACGCCATGTTAAATCTGACACAAGTAGCGGATGGAGCAACGGCAATTGCCCGGCAAACGGCTATCGCCGCAACCCCACACACTCCGCTACCCACAGAAACCCCTCAAGCACCGCGCACCCCGCAGCCGGTCATCGCTCCGTTGGGCTTGACCGCATGGGTTGACTTCGGCGTTCGTATTTGTGACTGCACTCTCGAGAACGGTTGGCAAGAAATCATCAATGGGGAGTATCTTAGCGCCGTTGCCGGTGTGTGGGATGAATACCCGGAACAGCGCCGCGGACTATTAATGGTGGAAACGAGAACCTTGGACAACCTGAAGACAACCAGCCAGGATTTTTACGAGTCTCCGCTCCAAGCCGGCAAACTGCGACTCATCGCGGCGAATACGCCGCTCCTGACCCTTGAAGCCGTCAACGGCCAGCGCTTTATCTTTGACCTGCGATCCCGCACCTGGATTGATCCGCCACCCGGCGCACCCAGCTACCCGACCCTCACGCCCCTACCGACCTTTCCAAGTTGTGGTGAAGAAAATATGCAAGCTGAAGAGGAGTGCCGCACGCAACATCAACAAACATGGGAAGCGTGGGTGGCTGCTGACGCACTAACCCCGACGCATACCCCGTTACCAACGGTCACAGTACTCCCTACCCAACTGGCTTTGGGCATTTTCAACAATACGGACCCAATTTGGCCGACCAGCAAGTACATCTTTACGAATGGCTGGCGTGACCTTGCCAATAGCGCCTATCTAACGGTTTATGCCGGAGGATACCGGGACAATCCCCAACAGGGTGTTATCTTTGTCATGAAGCGCTCGGCTGACTATCGCGAGGTCACAGAACTGGCCTTCTACGAAACCCCGGCTCCAGCAGGCTCCCTGCGGATCACCGCTGTGGACGGCCTACGCCTCACCCTGACCACCGCCAATAACCAGCCATTGATCTTCGATATCGCCACCCACCAGTGGGGGAACCCGTAGCCCCAAACAAGCCCCTTGCGCCGGAGCCCAATTTTGTCCGATTGTCCGATGATTCTACCTCTTGCCGTCCGCCGCACCACTGTGCTCTAATAACCTCCTAAACGCGGATCGTATGTAACCGCGCGATGTCGGCTCCCCCGGCTCCATGACTTTCAACCAGTTGTGGGTAGGGGAAATCTTCCCGGTGCATGTATCCCAAGCCCCATGACTGACAGGCAGTCATGGGGCTTTTTATTTGCCTGGGCGAACGGCAATCTGCGTGCGCCGCAAACCTGGATCCGCTGGATTGCCGATGCCGTGAAGGCCGGGACCAACCCTAACCTACTCACCGTCAGCATCGGGTGGGCGGGCTACCATGGGGGCGGGACGTGGATCCAGGTGATGCATGGCGGCAAGACACTCCAGACGCTGCAGCGCGGCAGCATCCGACAACGCTGGGTGCCGCCCGAGGCCCAATACCAGGCGGGGTTGTGGCTGCACCGGCAGCTGATCGCGCCACGCTGTCCCGGCGGACCGGCAGCACATCTGTCGCCATAGCGATGTAGACGGCGTGGTCAAGTGGTTCTGCCCCGGCCTTGGCTTCCCGCTGGATCGGCTGCTGGTAGACCTGGGCGCGCGGTAGGGGAGATACGGTATCCGGTTGTCAAGTGCGAGCGGGGGGGGCTGCGGCGGCTACGCCGCCTGCGCCGCCCCCCCCGCTCGCACTACCCGCCGCCAGGCCATAGTGGGGATCAAAGGCGCGTTGCTTCGTGCCGATGGCCCACATGAGATGCAGGAGTTTGCGGGCGACGGCACACAGGGCCACTTTGGCCGGTTTGCCGGCGGCCCGCAAGCGGGCGTAGAAGGGTTTGAGCTTCGGGTTCCAGTGGCTCGCGCTGACACTCGCCATATACAAGGCGGTGCGTAACCGGCCATCGCCGCCCCAGCCAATCTGCGGTCGCCCCCGCACACTGGTGCCGGAGCGATACACATGCGGGGCGAGCCCCGCAAACGCATTGGCCGCCTCAGCATTGGGGCAGGCCGTGAAGTTACAGGTGGCGACCACCACCCAGGCGGCGGT
>JBBSAN010000767.1:0-3792 GCA_038252265.1 Chloroflexia bacterium | reverse complement strand
TTGCCAGGCACGAGCGGGATTGAGCGTAAACGTGATCGAAAGAAATTAAATATGGTCCCGCTGCGGCGGGAGCATATTTAATTTCAGGCAGTAGGCGCATCCGGGGCCAGCCCCACGCTTCAAATTTGGCGAAGGTATTGTTGTGAACTCCTTGATTAATCCCTCTCCCACTTCCTTTGCTTCCTTTAACGATTTTATCGCCGGTAGGGTTAGCCCTTGATTCAGTGCTGTACCACGTATGCTAACCGAATATAGCGGTCTTGCTGGATCTTTGATAATCTCAGCAGTTAATTTGTCTGTAGGGGTTTGTACTTCGTCCCGCCAGTGGTTACTATCAAGTTGTGTCCATTCATTGGTCATTGGGTTACCTCCACTAGCATTTAGTGCTTTGCCACCGTCAACAAAAGTGACTTGTTGTAATATGCCCAGCAACGCAGCCAAAAGAGCAACAGCAAGAACGATATATAGCATTTTGCTGTTAGGTCTCATAACACGCTCTTAAAATCTGTACTAGGTTCGATCATTCCGTAGACCCGCGCCGCCTCTTGCTGACTGAGCCACCCGCGTATGTCTGGGGCACTGTTCTGAGTCATATCCCCTGTGATGCTGGGGATTATAGCACACCTCTCCCAAAAACATAGGCCCGCCCTTGATCGGATGAGCTTGTAGCACGCAGATGTACTACACCTGGGTGCTAGACGCGGTAGTAGCATTTTGGGACCAGGGTTCCCTTTATACTTGCCCCTCCTCATACCTCCCAGCCTGGCGCGCCCGTTCTTATCCTGGCCCTTGCTCGGAGTCCTGGTGCCGCGCCTCCCCGCCCTGCCACCCGATCTCCGCCATATGCTCGCGGTCCTGGCTCACCCGGTGCTCAGACGCGGCAGGGTTTCCACTGAGGGTGCTAAGGCCGCGCGAATAGCGGCTTCGAGCGTCGCTAGAAGGTCGTGGGGTGTACGGCGGCGATCCGGGCCAGATCCTCCGCTTTGTTCGAGGCGGAGAGCACAATCACGGGGATCGGGATCAATCCGCCGGTGAGGGCGCGCAGGACGGCCAGTCCATCAGTGGGCGGGAGATATAAATCGACGAGGATCAAATCCGGGGGTGCTGGTGGGCTTGAGCGAGGGCCGTGCTGCCGTTGCTTGCCGCTACAATCTGGCAGGGCAGAAGATCCTCGATCAGATCGGAGGCGTTGTTCCGCACTATCTTCAGCGATAAGGATCACGGGCTGGTTGGCTTTATGGACAGGAGACAGACGAATGTCCTTTGGGAACTCTGCGCCCCGGACGCAGTAGGAGGGGATAGGGGCGCAACCAGCTATGAATGGGGAGCGCCCCCGCTAGCACCACGAGGCCGGGGCAGGGAACCCAGCAGGGCGGCGCGGGTAGAGGGGTCAACAAGGATTAGGAGAGGAAAAGCGGACTCTACAATAAAGACTATACCTGATCCCTCAACAATATGCAACCCTGTAGTAGTTGAAGATATATAGCAGGAATGGCTGCTCCCGCCTGGTCAGGATGAGGCCGGGCCGCCCGCTAGCTCCGCATACCACCCGGCCAGCCAGTCGAGCGCCGCCTGATACCGCACGGCGGGCAGGTGCTTATTCAAGTGGCGCGCCGGGCGGCGGTGGACGATCTTGGCGGGGCGGCGCTGCCCGTCGGCGTTGATGAATAAAGGCATCCAGCCAATACAGTGCCACCCAACCGACCCCAAAGATCGCCCCGAGGCTTAGGCAAACAACGCACACCTGTGGGTCAAACACCGGATGCTCCTTAAACGACGCGGCCCCGCCCAGCTCCCCCTACCACTCGCGTAGCCACGCCAGCGCTTCTTCGAACCGCACGGCCGGCAGATTGCGGTAGGCCCCCACCCGAAAGCGCCGGTATCGTTCGCCCCAGACCCGCCCAAACCCGTTGGCGTCGCCCGCCCCGTCAGGAGCAGCGCCACGTTCTTCACGGCCAGCGCGATCTCCGCCGCTTGGTCCGCGCGGATCGTCGCCCCGCTGCGCAGGCGTAGCTCCAGCGCGTTAAGGCGTTCGTTGGTCCGCTGCACGAACGGGCGCCGGTAGTCGGCCATCGTGGTCTGCCGTTGCTCCAGTGCATCCAGCCATCCGTCCGGTCTGCTCCAGATGGGACCGAGCCAGGCTGGCGACCGCCTCGGCCAACAGCAGCGTCTGCTCGGCGGGGTTGAGATCCACCAGCAGCAGTGGGGCACTGGGCATGCTCGCGTTTTGGACGGCGCACCAAAGTACCCGAAAGCATTCCGCGCGGTAGCGGTCGAGCTGATCGATCAGCTCGGGTCAGGCCTTCCCCGGTGTGATCCCAAACAGCCCGCCGGGCAGCAGATCGCGGGGTAAACAGAGCAGCTCCCGGCGGCGGCCAGCGGCCCCGCTCTGGAGACGGAGCGCACCCGCCCGACCAGCACCCGATCCCGCAGCACCCGCAACCGTTGCCCCGGCCAGGTCCAGCCCAGCAAGTCCGTCAGCGGGCGCAGCGGGAGATCGCCCCTTCCGCTGTGCCCGCGCCGGGAATGTTGTCGCCATAGCAGGTGATCCGACCGCAGCGGAACCAAAACCAACATTTTCTTACTAGGATCTTATAAGAAACTGGATCAGCAGCCCCCAATGGCCCTTTGCCGGCAGGGAATGGCCGATCAACGCCGCGCCAGCTGGTGGTTTAGCCGACCGCGCCACCGGTCCCTCCTGTCAAACAGCGTGCCGCCCGGGTTGTACGGGCGCCGCCGTGATACGCCGATGGTCCGTGCAGGGGAGAAGCGGGACGGGTGCGGCTGCGCCGTTTCCTTACGATACATCGAGCCAAAATGGACCCGTGATCGTTACTGTTACGCATGTATAGGAAGTAACTGTTGGTTTTGGTTCCGCTGAGGTCGGATCACCTTTATGTGCTCTGCGGTGGGCACTGCGGTGGGCACTGCGGTGGGCACTGCGTTAAAAACCGGGCATTTCGTGCCTAAGTCGCGGATATTTGGAGCGATATTTGCGGTGACATCTGGAGTGATTTTGCGATGGACAGCGCTTTTTCAGCCCAGCCTGTCCACTATAGGCTTTTTCAATATCCTCAGCAGGCGTATGCGGTGGGTAACCAAGCCAGGGGTTCACTCTGGCACGCACCTGCGGAACCCAGGGATTCAGCGTCGTAACCCGCGCGACGCCGAACCTGCCGGTACCCAAACGCCCGACAGATTCCACAACCCGCGCCGGACACCGTGTTGGCAAACGCAACCTCTCATAGGCTACATCATCCTATATAATGAACCGCAGTTAACAGATCGGCCTGTTGCTAGGATCCGTACAGAAAACGACAATGCGCCCGATAGCTAGCGAAGTTGTCCGTGATCGGATCGCGTCAGGACTGCGGCGCGCCCAATTTTGGGGCGGGGGAGTGGGGGAGCCGTGTGTCGCCCCGCTGGACCGACCTTATTTTCGTCTCGGCAACCCGGCCAAGCGCGGCCAGATGAGCAAGATCGCCGCCGCAGCCTTTCTCCCCACCTGGGCGATCCCGGGTGCGGTGCGTCCGCGGCCATAGCTGTCCCCGCTCGATTGGAGAACGGGCCGCGCGCCGGGCAAGACGCTAACCTTTTGGAGGGAGGGCTGTTATTCTGCCTAGGCGCACCCTGGCCTCGCGCGGCCGGCAACGGGACCTCCTGAACCAGGGGGCCGCGCTGGGCTGGACGGTGTCCGCCCGCGCCGTGCTCGCCCGCCGAGGCTGCGCCCTGCGGAAACCTCGCAGTATCAGCATTTGAAAGGGGTGGTCCTGGCCCACGAAGGCGCGCCCA
>JBBSAN010000766.1:0-3798 GCA_038252265.1 Chloroflexia bacterium | reverse complement strand
CGCCCTGCTGCGCACCGCCCGCGACGCCGCCGTCGAAACCTCGCGCCTGGGGGCCGAACTGGAAGAAGCCTACCGCATCCAGGCTGCTCTCCTGCCCCCGCCCGACCAGAAGTTGCACGGCTGGCACATCGAGGCCAGCACCGTCCCGGCGGTCGAACTGGGTGGCGATTTCTACGACTTGCTGAATCTGCCGGGCGGGCGGCTGGGGCTGGTCATCGGGGATGTGTCGGGGCACGGGGCGGCGTCGGCGCTGCTGGGAGCGTGGACGCAGGGCATGATCGCTGCCGTGACGGCCAGCGAGTCGGACCCAGGGCGCGTGCTGGGCCAGATCAACGCCGCACTACGGAGCCGCCTGCCGCGCCGCATGATGGTGACGCTGGCCTACATGGTGCTGGACCCGCAGGCCGGGATGATCGAGTTTGCCAACGCCGGGCACCCCTTCCCGATCTTGCTGGTCGGCGGCGAGATCCCCACACTCGACGGTCTGCCCACAGGGGTCGAGTTGCAGACCACGCTGTACGGGGACCCGTCCAGCGGCAACGGCAGCACGCCCGTGCGGACCCGCCCGCTGGACCAACCCGGCATGACCCCCGCCGGGGATGGGCACTGGCTGTGGCTCCATGCGCCGGGGGTGCCGCTGGGGGTCGCCGCCCGCCCGCTGTATCCCACCATCCGCTTGCCGCTGGGCGCGGTGGAGACGGTCTGCCTCTACAGTGACGGCGTGATCGAGGCGCGCAACGGGGCGGGGGAGATGTTCGGGTTCGCGGGCCTGCACACCGCCTGCCAGGATCTACCCCTGCTGGCTCCCGATCATCCGACGTACACCGCTGCCGCCGGGGTGATGCAACGGGTGGTCACCTTCGCCGCCGGAAACCCGGTAGACGACGATATGACCGTGCTGCTGGTCCGCCGCCTCCCCGCCGCCGACCTCGTCGCCCCGACCGACGCTGACGTGCGCTACACGCGTATCGCCGAGGAAACGGCCTCCCCGGCCGAAGCCGCCCGCCCGGCAAGCGGCTAATTCCTGCTCCGGGCAGCGGCATTTCCACCTGTCTGCTGGCCTGCTCCTCTCCACCAAAACCTCATTCTGAACGAGCGGGACCTGTCGCTGTTGACAGAGGCAGGCAGGATGCTTATACTGAAGCTAGCTGCTGGATTGCCGGTGGGGTGATCGCGGCTTTTTTCCGCATTGCTTTTGTGCTGCCGGAACGCGCGGTGCGCTGATCGGATGCGGGTTAGCAGGCTAGAGGAGGTAAGGTTGTGTCTTCATTGATCAATCGTTTGCAGGGTGGGAATAACCAGCAAAATCAGGGGGTGTTGAACGAAGACCAACTGATGATCCAGGGGCCGCCCCCGCCCCTGCCTGGGCCGCCCTCGCCGGTCGGGCCACTTCCGCACCAGCCGGGGTTCGGCCAGCCCGGCTTTGGCCCGCCGCCCAACCTGCCGCCCCTCGCCGCCCTCTTGCCCGAACCCAAAACGGTGGCGCAGACCGGCCTGCCGCTCGGCATGATCATTGACCTGGCGTTGAAGGCGCTCTACTACACCAGCAACCTGACCGGGCACGACATCGCCGGGACCATGCGCCTGCCCTTCTACGGGGTGGTGGAACCCGCCCTGCTGGCGCTGAAGAAAGAGGAGCTGGTCGAGGTCAGCGGCACATCGGGCATCGGTGAGGCCGCCTATCAATACCTGATCACCCAGAAGGGGATGGACCGCGCCGCTGCCGTGCTGCGCCGCTCCAGCTATGTCGGCCCCGCTCCCGTGCCGCTGGGCAAGTACATCGAGATGGTGCTCCAGCAGGCGGCGCGCAAGACGCGTATTGACCGCCAGGCGGTGCATAACTCGCTCCAGGGCATGATCCTCAGCCAGGAGATGGCCGACCGGGTGGGCGCGGCGGTGAACGCCGGGCGATCGCTCTTCCTGTTCGGCGCGCCGGGCAACGGCAAGACGATGCTGGCCGAGCGCATTGGCCGAATGCTGGGCGGCAACATCGCCGTCCCCTACGCCATCGAGTCGGACGGCCAGATCATCCAGTTGTTCGACATGCTGGTCCACCGTCCGGTGCCGCAGGGCGGCGGGCAGGGACCGGATGCCAAGGTTGGCGGGCTGCCCGACCCGCGCACCGCCGAGTACGCCGACCACCGCTGGGTGCAGATCCAGCGCCCGGTGGTCATGGTCGGCGGCGAACTGACGATGGACAATCTGGACCTGCGTTACAACGCCACCAACGGCTTCTATGAAGCGCCCTTCCAGTTGAAGGCGAATAATGGCGTCTTCTTGATTGATGACTTTGGCCGCCAGGTCATGCCGCCGCAAACGCTGCTCAACCGCTGGATCGTGCCGCTGGAAAAGAACGTGGACTTCCTCACCCTCCACACCGGCAAGAAGCTCCAGGTGCCGTTCGAGTTGTTCCTGGTCATGTCCACCAACCTGGAACCCGCCGACCTGGTGGACGAGGCGTTCCTACGCCGCATCCAGAACAAGCTGCATATGCCGTCGCCCAGCCGCGACCAGTTCCGCAACATCTTTATCGGCCAGTGCCAGCAGATGGGCGTGCCGTTCGATGATGGGGGGCTGAACTATCTGGTCACCGAGCACTACATGAAGTCGGGCCGCCCCCTGCGCGGCTGCCACCCCCGCGACCTGCTCCGCCAGTTGACCGGCCTGGCCCGCTACATGACCCTGCCGCCGCAACTGATCCCGCCACTGATCGACGCTGCCTGCCAGACCTACTTCGTGCCGATGAAGGATCTCTAGGCTGGTGTGGGTGTATTGGTTGCCTGATTAAGCGCAAAGCCCCCCTGCTGTTGCAGCAGGGGGGTTCTGTCGTAGCGTTACATGACTCGTCAGGCCGGGCGGCGGATCGCCCCGCCCCCGGTAATCTATAGGCTGCCTGTTGGGCACCCCAGAGGCATGACCATGACCCGATCCCTGCCGAACCTCACCACTCTCTGGAACCAGCTTCCCTGGAAGGGTCTCTCCTGGTTCCTGATCCTCGCCCTCAATCTATGGAATTTGGGGCCGCATGAGCCTGTCCTGATCATCCTGTCGATCGGTGTGGTATTCGGCCTGGGGTGGGCCTGGCGCGCAGGCACCCAGGCACTTGGCCCACGGATCGGGACGGCGCGGGCTGCCACACTCCACAAAGCCGTACTCATGGCCCTGGCGACGTTCCTGGTGGTGTATCTGGCCTTGCGGTTCAGCGGCCTGGTGGGGGTGTACCTGGCGCTGGGTGCGGGTGGAGTGGGCGCGGTGATCGGGGCGGGCCTGGTTTTCCGCCAGGCCGTTCGCGCCGCGACTGCGCCGCCAGCCCCGGCACGCCCCCTCTCCCGGTGGTTACGTGCAGGGCTGGTGGGATTTCTCGTCCTGCTCTGCGGCTTTCCGGCGCTGGCTCTCTTGCGGTTGGACAAAGGCGTGTGGGCGGTCGGGTTGGCCCCGGACGGTGGGCTGCTTTATGCGGCCACCGGGTCCCAACTGGTCGCCTGGGACCTGGGCCAACCGGCAGGCTCCCCGCCGGTCGCCGCCGGATCGCAGCAGTCGTACCATCTGGCGGTCAGCCCGGATGGGCACACGGTGGCCGCGGATTGTGGTTATACCCAGGTTTGTATCGGGGCGATCTCGGTGTTCACCCGTCCCGTCGTCCAGCATTCGGTGTCGGACGTGGCCGGGCTGGCCTTTAGTCCCGACGGGCAGACCCTGGCCCTGCGCATCTTTAATCTGCTGCACTACGGACATGCAGCCCAGGTCAACGCGCTGTGTGTGGTGCTGCTGGCGCTCGCGCTGGCCCCCTGGGCGATG
>JBBSAN010000765.1:0-3808 GCA_038252265.1 Chloroflexia bacterium | reverse complement strand
TGACCGCCACGAAGATCCTTCGCTGCGCTCAGGATGACAACTTGGGGTGCGGCCAACACTGATCATCTATGCAAGAGCCGTATCAGGACGTACGCCGTGAGCCGCGACGCATGAACCAGATCCCGCCTACCAAAAGCACTCCTAATATCACCACAAGGCAGATGCCACCACCTACTAGAGCGGCTACAGCGTAGGGTGTATCTGCCCCGCCCAACGGCACCAGTGGTGTATTCGTAAAGACTAGCCCCGGCACGAACACGGTGGGGGACGGCGTTGCCCCTGTTACCCCTGTAGACGTTGGCGCGGGCGAGGCAGGCCGTCCGGTCGTCGGCGTTGGCCCTAGCCCCTGCGGCTGGGGCAGCGTCTTGCGCCAGGCGGCGTCCAGTTGCTCGGTGGTGGTGTTCAGCGTCGCCAGCGCCTCGTCGTAGGTCTCGCCCCCCTGGAAACTACGCAATAACGTGTTCACCCGTTGCGCGCCGTACCGATCCAGCAAGAAGCGCACCGCGCCCGCGCTCTCGGCATAGGAGAGCAGCGCCTGGTCCGGATCGGCGGGGAAGCCCGACTCCAGCGTCCGCAGCGGCAAGAGCGCATTGGCCCGCGCCGCTTGCGCCAGGGTCTGGGCCAGGAGCGGGTCGCCGTCCTGCTGGTTGTTGACCGCCACCCCTTCGTCCAGCCAGGCGGGCGGGGTGTTGTACGGATTGTGCGTCACCTGATAGACCACCAGATGGGCCAGTTCGTGGGGCAAGATCCGCCGCGTCTCCGATGTCGCGTTCTCATCATCGGCGATCAGCGCCAGGATGACCCCGAATTCGGGGAATGCTTTTCCCCCCACCCACTCCGGCTGGCCGGGCGGCAGCGCCCCGGTCAGTTCGTCGTCGGTGCTGTAGACCCAGATTTCGGCGGGCACCGTCAGCGTCAGCCCGGTCTGGTCCGACAGGTTGGTTAGCCCCGCCGTGGCCGCCGCCACTAGCTGGTCCGCGAACCCCTCCCGGTCGCCGTGCCAGTGGATATGATACCCGACCCCGTCGCGCGTCTTCCAGGGCAGGCGCGTATCATCATAACGAACGGCGGCGCTGGGGGTGTCAAAGCGGTGCCCGGCGCTGTCCTCCAGCGTCCAGTAATAGTCGAGCGTCACGCCGGGCGGGATGTAGTCGATCTGCCCGTCCACCTCCGCCGTGAGATTAATCCGGGCGGCGGAGGTGAAATGACCGGCCACGCCCCGCGTGTAGGCGTCGCCGCGCACCCGGTAGGACACATCGGCCCGCGTGATCATGCCGCTCCCGGCCAGGTGGGCGCTGAGGGCAAAGGTGATCCCCTGGGGAAATTTCGGCGTCACCGTGCTGCTGTCCACGACGAACGCCGCCGCCTGTCCGAGGACGGGCACCGGCGGGACGGCGAGAGCCAACAGCCCGCCGAGGGATAACGTTACCAGCAAGAACAGGCGTAACCGATTCAAAAGCGCAACTCGGAGTGATCAGTGGTCAGTGGTCAGTGGTCGGTGGTCAGTATGGAACATGGTGCGGTGCGTGAATATCGGGGCCGCCAGACCATCAGTGGACAGAGCCATATCCTACAGGAGACCGCTTATTTTACAGCGTCGTCACTGACCACTGATAACTAATAACTGACGACTGATAACTGATGACTAACAACTAATCCGGCAAAAACCGCGCGAATACTTCATTGCCCAAAAGCTGGCCCCGATCCGTAAGACGCACGCGCCCGGCGGCGGGTTCCATCTGGAGCAGCCCCCACTCGCCCAGTTGTGCCGCCGTGGGGCCGAACGCCGCCGCGAACGGCTGGCCGAAGCGCCGGGCGAACTCGTCCAGGGCGATGCCCTCATTCAGCCGCAGCCCCAGCATCAGGAACTCGCCCATCGCCACGTCCCGCGCGATCCATTCGGCATCGCGGATCGGCGTTTCGCCCACCCCCAGGCGGCGGACATACTCGGCGGGGCGGCGGATGGTCGTGTAGCGGCGGTTGCCCCAGTAGCCCGCCGCGCCGGGGCCGAAGCCCAGGTACGATTCGGCGTGCCAGTAGACCAGGTTGTGGCGGCACGGCTCGGTGCGCGTCCAGTTCGAGATTTCGTACTGCCTGTAGCCTGCGTCGGCTAGCCGGGTCCGCGCCAGTTCGTACTGCTCGCCCACGGTATCCTCACCCGGCACGACGACCCGCCCGATCTCGACCAGCTTCCACAGCCGGGTGCGCTCCTCCACGATCAGCGAATAGGCGGAGATGTGGTCGGGCTGCAATTCCAGCATCGCATCGAGCGTGCGGTCCCAGTGGGCCACATCCTGTTCGGGCAGGCCGAAGATCAGGTCGAGGTTGATGTTGTCGAACCCGGCGCGGCGGGCGCGGCGGAACGCCTCCCGCGCCTCCTCGGCGGTGTGGATGCGGCTCAGCTTCTTCAGCATCGTATCATCGAAGCTCTGCACGCCCATGCTCACCCGGTTGACCCCCGCCGCCCGGTAGCCCACAAAGTTGGCCTCGCTGATCGTGCCGGGGTTGGCCTCCATCGTGATCTCGGCGTCAGGCGCGACGGCATAATACGCCCGGCAGGTGTCGAGGATCTGCCCGATCTGCTCCGGGGTCAGCACGCTCGGTGTGCCCCCACCAAAGAAGATCGTGGCGACCGGCAACGGTCCCGCCGGGTCCACCGCATCCAGCGGGTCGGTCTCGCCCTCCGGTGCGGGGGCCAGCCTTCGCAGCACATCCGGCTCCGGCCCGCGCGCAATGTCGGCGCACAGGGCATCGACAAAGGGGGCGTAGAGGTGCTCCTGGTGCGCGTAGGAGTTAAAATCACAATAAATGCACTTCGCTTCGCAGAAGGGAATGTGCAGGTACAGGCTTGGCATCGTTTAAGTATACGACATTACGCAGAGGGGTAGCAAATAGCGTTCGTGTTCACCACGAAGGGCACGAAAGACACGAAGCGCACGCGGGCGGACCGTGCTATAATAGAGGTGGACGCCTATTCGCACCCGCTAACTATGAAGGGAGCACCTCCATGAACTCACCTGAATCCGATCCCTCGATCTCCCCCAGCCCCCCTGCCGAACGCCTCCATGCCGACCGGGGCGACTGGGGCCGCGTCCGCATTCCGGGCGGCCAGCAAGGCTCCCCGCACACGCACCCGCCAGGCACCCCCCCGGCCAGCGACAACACGGTCGAACGCGACGCCTTCGACGACTTTGACGCCTACGACCAGACCACCAGCGGCTGATCCGGCGCGCCTTCCCACCAACGGTATAGCTCTTGCTCTACGCGACGCAGAGTACAGCAGGGTGGCCCAGCGTAGGGCGTGCCCATAAGGAGCTTAACCTGATGAACAGCGAAGACGAATACACCCCCAACCCACCCGATGCCACCACCACGCACATGGGCGCAACCGGTGATGACTGGACCCCTGTGCGCGTGCCAGGAAGTGACCAGGGCGTCGTAGGCGGGGACAAACCCCAGGGCGCGGATCAGCCCGGCGTCACCGAAACGGGTGCCGACGCCGAAGACGAGCTAGACGCCTACGACGAGACCACCGGCGGCTGATCCGGGCGTCACCACCCTATGCCCCCAGCAGGACCGTGCGTCACCACGCACGGTCCTTGTTTTCGCCCCGCATCCGGGACGCCCCCGCCCTCCTCACCCCCGTCCCCTCTCCTCACGCGAGTGAGGAGAGGGAGTTGTGCCCCAACAGTGGGGCCACGTACCCTCAGCGGCATCAAGTTAAGATAACCAACCGCGAATCGCGCTTATAGAAGTAGAATCTGTTGAGCCAGCTAACGCTGTCATCCTGAGCACAGCGAAGGATCTT
>JBBSAN010000764.1:0-3809 GCA_038252265.1 Chloroflexia bacterium | reverse complement strand
CTCCGCGGGCGGGGCTGGCGCAAGGCGCTGGCCTTCTGCAACACGCGGGCCGAGATCGAAAGCTATGCGGCGGCGGTGCGCGTGGCCGGGTCACCGTTCGGCTCGGCGGTCTACGTGCATTACTCCAATCTTGCCTGGGATCGGCGGCGCGAGGTCGAGCAGGCGTTTGCCCAGGCCGAAGCCGCGCTCTGTTTCGCCAGCAGCACCCTGGAACTCGGCATTGATATCGGCAATATTGACGTGTCGCTGCTGATCGGCGCGCCGGGGAGCAGCGCGGCGTTTGTGCAGCGGGTGGGCCGCGCCGGTCGCCGGGGGCGGGTCGCCCATGTCGCCTGTTTCTACCGCTCGCCGCTGGAGCGCCTGCTCTTTGCCGCGCTCCTCGCCGCGCAGGACCACGCCGAGCCACCCCCCACCTTTCGCCCCGCCGTCGCCATTCAGCAGATTTTCAGCCTGCTTCAGCAGAGTCCCACCGGCGCGATCCGGCTGCGCCCGCTGGCCGAACTGTTCACCGGGCTGCTGACCCTCGCCGACCTTCAGGAGATCGTAGGGACCTTGCAGGCCTCCGGCTATCTACAAAGTGGCCGCGCCGGGGAGTGGCGAGCCGGGCCACGGCTGAACCACCTGATCGATCAGCAGGCCACCCAGCGCAGCCCGTTGAGCCTGCACAGCAATATCGCGCCAACCGGGAGCGCGCAGATCCAGATCCGCGATCAGTACAGCCAGCGGATCGTAGCGAGTGTAGATTGGCAATGGCTGGACCGCGATCTGCTCACCCTGGAAGGCCAACCGCTCAACGTGGGCTGGGCGGATGGCGAGTCGCTGTGGGTCTCGGCCTACCAGGGGGCCGACGCGGCGGCGCAGTTGCGCTATCGCTCGGCGCGGCAATTGTTGAGCTATGATCTGGCGCGGCAGCTTCCGGCCCAGGTGGGGCTGGCCCCTGGCGCGGCCCCACTGCTACCCGTCCCCGACGGCTGGCTGTGGTTCCACTGGTTGGGCGATATCTACGGGCGGGCCTGCCGGGAGTTGCTGAACTATACGGTTGCCGCCGAAGAAACGGACCAGCCAGGGTTGTGCCTGCTGCTGCGCGACGAACTGCGCGCCTTGCCGCACTGGACGGAGGATCAGGTCAGCCGCTATGTGCAGGAACGCTATCAACGCTATGAATCGCTCCTGGCGCTGGGCGCGTATCACCACCTGCTGCCGCCCGACCTGCGCCGCCGCGCCGTGGTCGAGCAATTCGACGTGCCCCGATTCCTGGCGGCGACCCGGGCGCTCCAGTTGGAACGCGCCCCGGAAACGCTCACCCAGGCGTTGCAGCAGTTGCTTGCGAATGAATCGGACACCGTCCCTGACCCATAGCTGCCTGTCTGATCCTGAGCACTAATAAGATCGACGTGATCCCGAGTTATTTGACAGTGAAGAAGCTACCTCATGCTGAGGTGGCGCCAACGCTACCTTCGCTATTTGCTAGCAGGGGGTCTCCAGGAGCGGAAAGCGCCGGAGCAGGGGGGTCGCCGGGCGAAGGCAAGACTTCCAGGGCGAGGACCACGGCGGCGTCCAGCGACAGCGCCTGACCGGCGGCGAAGGCCCCGCAAGCGCGCAGCGCTGAGGAGCAAGCAACCGCCTGGACGATAAGGGCGGGTAAAGAAATAATTCTACGAGGAGCGGGGGTGTTATATTAAAGGAGCATGGCGTGTGGTATACTTTTACCAAGACGATGCAGTGGTCAGAGGGGATAAGTAGGAGAAGTCGCGTTGGATGCTACCGCTGGCAGGGGAGAAAGGGGTTGACCAAAGGTGAGTGATAACAACCCACTGACCACACTCGGAGAGCGGCTGCGCCAAGCGCGGCTGGAGCGTGGTATGAGCCAGGAGACGCTGGCCCAACCTGAATTTACCAAGAGTTATGTGAGCGCTGTTGAACGGGGCAAAGCACGTCCCTCGCTCAAAGCGCTGGAGCTGATGGCTCGCCGGCTGGGTCTGCCGATCAGCGGCTTTCTCACCGTGGCCCCCTCCCCCACCGATGAGGTCGCGGTGGGGGCGTTGGAGGAGGACTTCGCCTACCAACTCGATCAAGCGAAGCTGCTCATCACCACCGAGCGCGGTGACGAAGCCCTCACCCTCATCGGCAGTGCCGAGGAAGCCATAACCCCCTACTTTGCGCGGTTCAGCGCGCCCACACGCTATCGCTTCCACCGGCTGCGGGCGCTGGCCTATGTACGGGTCCACGCGCCGGGTCCGGCCCGCTACGATCTGGCGCAAGCCATTAACCTGGCGCAGCAGCTCGACGATCCGCAGGAGATCGTACACGCCCGCAATGCGTTGGGAATGGTCTTTTATGAACAGGATATGCCGCAACAAGCCCTGGAGCAGCACCAGGTGTGTGCCCAGGCGATTCACCAGGGGGTCGTCAAGGATCTGACGCTCCGGCTCAATATCTTGCACAACCTCGCTAACGATTACTGGGCGCTCAAAGACGCCGATCACGCCAGCGCTACCTATCAAGAAGCGTTAGCCTTGTTGGAAGATGGCGGAACGCTCGAGCAACAAGCCGGGATTTACCAGAGCCTCAGCCTCGGCTATAAAGAGGAGGGCGATAGGGTGCGGGCGAAGCTTTATGCCTGGCAGGCCCTCACCATTTATGAGGCCGCTGCCAATAAAACCGCCATCACCGGGATCAGGGTCAACCTGGCGGAACTCTTCCTGGCCCAGCACGAGTTCGCGGCGGCAGCACAATTGTTAGCCCAGGCGGAACAACAGCTAACCTCCCCTGGCGACGACGTGCTGTTGAGTAGCGTGTATACCCACGCCGCCCAACTTTACGTACAACAAGGGCACCTGGATCAGGCAGCAAGCGCAGCGCAACACAGCCTGGTGCTCAGCCGCCCGGTCTTTGAGCAGCGGACGACCCAGGGTGATGCCAGCACCCAGGCCACGACCACACGCGCATATAGGCAAGCGTTACGCACTGCCGGGGAGGTAGCAGAGCGGCAGGGCCACGCTGCCGCGGCGGATGCGCTGTTCCAGGAGGCGCTAGCGCTGGGGCACCAGACTGAGTATACGGCAACGAACTATGAAATCCTCATCACCTACGCCGATCTGCTCAATCGGCGCGGCGATCATCAGCAAGCCGCACAATATTACCGCATAGTTGCCCAATGGCGCGTCCCGCATTCCGCGCAGTAATCACCACTCTGAGCGAAGGGAGGCCATGCGCCGGGCTGTTGCAAAGTCCGGCGCATGGCCTCCCTTCACTGCGCTCAGGATCTTGTGCGGGCCACCCAAGCGTTAGGGACGATCGCGATCAGGGCCTCGGCACCACGGACCGCCCCGAAGATCCTTCGCTGCGCTCCGGATGACAGCGGAGGGGTCGGCCAGCCCCGAGCGACGGTGCATCAGCCGTGAGACCATGAGCAAGGCTATTGACGAGACCACCAGATGGCGCTACAATAGCGACGGGTTGGCCCCCCGATCGGTGGAGTGGAATGTAGCTGAACAATAACGGCGGCGTAGACCCCGCTCGGTAGGGTGGAATGGAGCTGAAAGGAGCCGCACAATGATAGAGCGACTATTTCCCCGCCCGGTCCTCATTTTCCTGGGCATCTTTGCTGGCGCGGCCTTCCTCGTGGGCCTCCTCGGCGCGGTGCTGCGCGGGGATAGCGCTGGCAACGTCATCCTCAGCGCGTTCGAGGCGGCCATCCTGGCCTTCGTGGGTGGGCTGTTGGCGCGCTCGTTCATCAGCGTCCTCTTGTGGATCGGGCGGGATAACGAGAACGTCAGCTTCCTGCTCGGCTGGGCGTTTTTCCTCTG